>JBFLYY010000234.1:0-3690 GCA_040756495.1 Thermodesulfobacteriota bacterium
CGCGGACATGGCGAGTTGGGTCAAGGGGTTTTTCCCTTCGTTGGCACGCGCCGCAGGTACCACGGCAAGCGCCGCGAGCGCACCGGTCACGGCAAGGTTTGTTGCGTGTTTGTTAAACCTCATGAACCTTTCCTCCTTCCCTCTCTCTGATTGTCAGGTGATCCTGTTTTGTATCCCTTAATATCCCTATCTCATATCACCGGAATTTTATCGTTGCAATGTCAATCCTGGTTCCGGAACGGATTTTCGCCTTACTGCCACGGGATACCTCCCGCCTTCCGCAAACGTGGCATTGTCAACGACGAGGAGGCGAGACGTTTTCTTTTCCCCAAAGAGCGGGGCCGGCGCAGGGGAATGGTTGCCAAGAGGCAAGGCGGTTGGTAGAGTGGCCCTTCCGGCGGCGGTGGGGCGTTCCTTGTTCGCCGGTCATGTCAGGGAGGGGCAGACACCCGGTGGAGCGTCTTATCCGGCAATGGCAGAAAGTGGTCGCGGCAACCTCCGTTGTCGATGCGACTTTTTTGCTCCTCCGCCTGCTCAGTCTGGCGGGCGGGCTGGTCTGGTTCGTGGTGGTGCCTCGCCCGGCAGGCGATCAGCAGATCTTCGCCCTGGCCCTTTCCGCCTTTTTCCTCTACAGCGCGATCTGCTACCTCGTCCTCTTCCTGCGGCCCTCCTGGCTGCGCAAGATCTACCTTGCCACCCTTTTCTTCGATCTGCTCTTCCTCCTGGGGCTGCTGCTCTCGGAGCAGAGCTTCGAGAACAGCTTCTTTTTGGGGTACTACCTGCTGGTCTCGCTCCATACCATGTATTTCGGCCTGTGGTTCGGGCTGCTGGTGGCCTCTCTCGCCGCGGTGAGTTATTTCGGCACGGTCCATGGGCTCCACCTCGCCTTCCACTGGACCGACATGGCCCTGCGCATCGTCTTCCTCTATCTGATCGTGGTGCCCCTCGGGCTGCTTGCCGGCAAACTGCGGCGCGACAAGGCCCAGCTTGAGCAGCTGAACGAGGAGCTGCAGCGTTCCCTGGCCCACATCAAGACCATGCAGCAGCAGCTCGTCGAGACGGAAAAACTCGCGGCCCTCGGGCGCCTTACCGCGGACGTGGCCCACGAGATCCGCAATCCGCTGACCGCCCTGGGAGGCTTCGCCCGGCGCCTCCTGAAGAAGACGGCCGAAGGGAGCAGGGAGCGCGACTACGCCGAGATCATCATCAAGGAGGCCTCGCGCCTGGAGAAGATCCTGGCCGACATCCTGCTCTATGGCAAGATCAGCGGCTTCGGCCTGGAGCGCGAAAGTCTCGCCGTTCCCGCCACCGCTGCCGCCGCCCTTTTCCGCGAGACCTGCAAGGAGCAGGGGGTGGAACTCGTCGAGCAGTACGACCCGGACCTGCCCAGGGCGAAGATCAGCCGGGCGCATGTGGAACAGGCGCTCCACAGCCTGATCTCGAACAGCCTCGACGCCATGACCAATGGCGGCACCCTGATCCTGGCCACCGGCACGGCCCGGCGCGACCAGGTGACCTATCTGACCATCACGGTGAGCGATACGGGCGGCGGGATCGCGGAGACCATCCGCGGGTATGTCTTCGAACCCTTTTTCTCCACCAAGCAGATCGGCAAGGGGACCGGGCTGGGGCTGGCGATCGTGGAGCGGATCATGGAGGAGCATCGGGGAGGGGTGCAGTTCACCAGCGTCCCCGGCCAGACCTCATTCCGCCTGCTCTTTCCCTACCAGAGCGAAACGGAGGATCGGCAACAACCCTGCTGGGAGTTCATGGGGTGCGGCATTGCCACCAATCCGGCGCGGCAGTGCCCGGCCTATCCAGATTTCGGGCGGATCTGCTGGGTAACGGCCGGCACCAGCAGTCCCCTGCGGGTGAGCGGCGTCTGTGCCTCCAAGCTGGAGAATTGCACCGTCTGCACCTTTTTCCAGCGGGTGAACAGCTTCCTGCCCATGTACAACGGCACCTTGCCGGCTGGGAGTGGCGAACTGCCGCCGGAGACGACCTAGCAGGCTGTTGCAAAACTCGTTTTTCGACGTCCAGCTAGGCCGGGACCGCGTGCCGCTTCAGCCCGCGAGCCCCAGGGCCTGCCGTTTGCCGCGGATGCGCGCGTCGAAGAGTTCCGCCGCCTTGAGTGGATCGGGTTCCACCACGAAGGTGGCGCCCACCAGCCCTTCCAGGCCATTCAGCGCCAGGTCGGTCACCACCTTGGAGCCGAGGATGTTGGGCGGCAGCCCGAGGTGGGTGTAAATGCCGCAGGCCACGGCATAGAGGCCGATGGCCGCCGCCTTTTCCGAATACCATTCCGGCGAGGAGGCGCCCACGGGCAGGTCGGCGATATCGACCCCCAGCTCGTTGGCAATGAGGGCGCAGAGGTGGATGATGCGCGAGTTGTCGACGCAGCTGCCCATGTGGAGAACCGGCGGGATGCCGAGCGCGCCGCACACCTCCCTGAGCCCTGGGCCGGCCATCTCCTTGGCCTCGGGCACCAGGAGCCCCGCCTTCCCCGCCGCGGTGGTGACGCAGCCGGTGACGAGCACCATGATGTCCTTTTTGATGAGCGCCCTGGCCAGGGCGACATTGGCGGAATCCTGCCGGAACTTGGGGTTGTTGCAGCCCACCATGGCGACAAAGCCGCGGATCTTTCCGGCCTTCACCGCGTCGAGGAGCGGGGTGAGGCTCCCGCCTAGAGCGGTGAGGATCGCCTCGTTGCTGAAGCCGGTCATGATCGCTACCGGCTCGCCGGGGATCTCCACCCGCCTGGGGTCGCGCTGGGCAAAGCCCTCCACGGCCAGAGCCACGATCTCTTTCGCCTGGGCCAGGGCGGTTTCCGGGTGGACGTCGAAGTGGATGGCGCCGGTGAATTTGGCCTTGCTGGCGGTGGTGACGAACTTGGTGTGGTAGCAGCCCGCGGCCTGAACCAGGCTCGGCATGATGCACTGGTAATCGACGACAATGGCCTCCACCGCGCCGGTGACGATGGCCAGCTCGGTCATCAGGTGGTTGCCGGCCATGGGGATTCCCTGGCGGGCGAGGATCTCGTTGCCCGTGCAGCAGAGGCCCGCCACGTTGATGCCGGTGGCCCCCAGTTTTCTGGCCCGGGCCAGGAGTTCCGCGTCCTGGGCCGCGGCCACGATCATCTCGCTCACCACCGGGTTGTGGCCATGGACCAGGATGTTCACCTGCTCCTTCTTGAGCACGCCCAGATTCACCGAGGATTTCTTGGGCGTCGGCGTACCGAAGATCACGTCGGAGAGTTCGGTGCCGATCATGGAGCCGGCCCAGCCGTCGGCCAGGGCCGTGCGCGCCGCGTGGATCAGGGTGTTTGGGGCGTCGTTGTCGCAGCCCATGTGGGTGCGATGCATCATCTCGGCGATCTCGCGGTCCACGCCGCGCGGGGTCATGCCGAGACTCCGCCAGATTTCGCGGCGCTTGGCCGGCACCCGGCACAGGAACGCCACCTCCTTCTTGCGGCTGCCGAAGTCCCCGTAGAAGACCTCCATCACCTCCCGGGCGATGTCGAGGAGGGCGCGACCCTCGGTGGCAACGCCGATTTCACCCGCGATGCGGCGCAGTTTCGCCTCGTCCGTGATCCGGTAGTCCTCGGTTTTTCCCTCGACGATCGCCTCCAGCACCTCGATGAGGTCGCGGCCGTGATCGGAGTGGCCCGCCGCGCCCCCGGCCACGAAGCGG
>JBFLYY010000235.1:0-8734 GCA_040756495.1 Thermodesulfobacteriota bacterium
CCGCCACGGTGACGTTTTCCGTGGCCCGGGGCAGCGATTCCCGCCGGATGAGAATGTCTTCGGCAGCGGTGCTCGGGGTGGCCGTGGAGGTGAGGTTGTAGCCCTGGACGAAATAACCCTGGGCCGAGATCAGATTGTAGGCGGTGTCGGCATCGGCGCCGGGGGCGCCGGTGAGGCGAAACTGGCCGTCCCGGCTGTACACCTCGGCCGTGGTTGCCAGCGGGTCGCGCAGCATGAAAAAACCGCGGCCGGCGATGGCCATGTCGGTGGCACGCTCGCTCCCCTCGAACTGTCCCACCTGAAACGGCTTGCTCACCGAGCCCATGCGGGCACCGTTGCCCACCTCTCCCAACTCGCCCATGGCCGAGGTGATGGCGTCCTGGAAAACCGCCCGGCTCGCCTTGTAGGCCACCGAGTTCACGTTGGCGACGTTGTCGGCGAGCACGGCCATGTAGTTGGCCATGCTGCTGACGCCGCTGGTGCCGTTGAACATCATGGTCTGGAGCGTCATACCCTCACCCTTGCCTTCGTTTTGACGGATGTGCGCACAATGTGCCGCTACCACCCTCGAAGCAAGAATGATGCCAGCAACCAGAGACCACGACCAGCCGCTCCCTCCCCAGGGCCAGTTATCTGAAATCATTAAACAAAAAAAATGGCGCCCACCCCACTCCAACAGGGAGAGGGAAACAAAACCCTGCCGACCGGGAAAGAATTACCGCCCTCGACGCGACTCAGCCGCTGGCGGGTGGTTCCGGCTCCATCTCGGGGTAAAGCCGCTTGAGGCAATCGGGACAGAGGCTGTGGGTGAACTCCGCCTGGGAATGGCGGTGGAGATAGGTCTCGACCTGGGTCCAGTAGCCCTGGTCGTCGCGGATCTTCTTGCAGGAACTGCAGATGGGCAGCATGCCGCTCAGGGCCTTGACCTCGCCGAGCAGTTTTTCCCGCTCCGCCTCGGCCTGCCTGCGTTCGGTGATGTCGCGCACGATGGCCACCATGTACTCCTTGCCGCCGTGCACCACGTGCCGCACATTGACCTCCACCGGGAAGGCAGTGCCGTCCTTGCGACGATGGCTCCCCTCCATGGTCACCCCGCCCGCCATCCTTTTCAACTCGGCCACGTGCTGTTGCCAGACCGCGAGATCCGGCAGCGTGGCCTCGAAGTCAACCACCCCCATGGTCAGCAACTCCTCCCGCGTATAGCCCAAACCCTCCCAGGCCCTGACATTGGCGTCGAGAACCCGGCTCGTGCGCGGCTCGACCACGAAGAGGGCGTCGCGGCTCTCGTTGACCAGTTCCCGGAACAGGCGCAACTCCTCTTCCGCCGCCTGCCGCTGGGCCATGGTCTGCGCCAGCTCGCGGTTGATGTGCAGCACCGCGAAGTAGTGCCACCCCGTCATCGCCACCACGACGAGCAGCAGCGCGCCGCAGGCGACAAGCCCGAGGCGGGCCACGGACCAGAAGGGCTGGGGCCTGGCGTACCACTTGGTATAGATCGCCTGGTATTCCGGATTGGCGGTGAGCCCGGCGATGGCGGTATTGAGTTGTCCCAGCAGTTTCGCATTGCCCTTGCGCACCGCGATGGCCCGTTTGATCTCGGTGATGGGCCTGCCCACCACCTTGATCCGCTCCTCCACCCCGGTTTCCCGCGCCAGCTTGAGGAAGGTCGGCTGCGGGCAGGCAAAGGCGTCGATCTTGCCGGCAAGCAGGTCGAAGAGGCCGTCGGTGAAGCCGGAGTACTCGTGGAGGGTGAGATGGGGCCAGTTCGTGAGCTTTTCGTACGCCACGCTGCCGCGCACCACCCCGACATGGCGCGGCTCTGGCTCCTCGGGCGACCAGCGCGATTCGGCGCGGACAAAGAAGACCACCGGGAAGACATCGACCGGATCGGTGAAATCGAGATGCCTTTGCCGCTCGGGGCTCACCCCCATGCTGGGGATCACCTCGGCCTCCCCCTGCTCGACCTTGGCGATAATCGCGGCCCAGTCGGCGGCAAAGCGGTATTCCACCGTGAGGCCGGCCCGGGCCGCCACCAGATTCATCACCTCGACGGCAAAGCCGGCTGCCTGGCCGCTCTCGCGATCCCGGAAATAGGTGGGCGGCGAATCGAGGGGGATCACGGCGACGATCCGCTCATGCGCCGCTGCCGGCCAGACATGCCAGCCCAGCATCGCCGACGCCACCACCATGAGGCAGACAAGGCGGCGCATTACGCCCCTGCCTTTTCGTCCAGCGCGGCGCGAACCGCCCGGGCCAGTTCGCCCAGAATCACCGGCTTCATGAGGAACTGCCGGATGCCGAGGGCCTTGGCCTTCTCCGGTCCCATGTGTTCGCTGAAGCCGGTACAGAGGACAACCGGCAGGCCGGGCTTGAACGCCAGCACCTCGCGGGCCACGTCTTCGCCGGTTTTGCCCGGCATGGTCATGTCGGTGATGACCAGATCGAATTCCTGCGGCCTGGCGCGGAAGGCGGCCAGGGCCTCCGTCGAATCGCCGAAGGATTCGACCCGGTAGCCGAGGCTGCCGAGCAGCTGCCTCAGCACCTTGAGAATGGTGGCGTCGTCGTCCACCACCAGGATGCGTTCGTTCCCCATGGGCAAGAGGCCGGCCGCCGCGGCTGCTCGCTCCGGCGCCGGGGCCACCGCGGGCAGATAGACATGGAACTCCGTGCCCCGTCCCGGCTCGCTGTACACGGTGACCGCCCCGCCGAGACTTTTCGCGATGCCGTGGACCATCGCCAGCCCGAGGCCCGTGCCCTCGCCCTTCTTCTTGGTGGTGAAATAGGGCTCGAAGATCCGCTCCAGCATCTCCGGCGCCATGCCGACGCCGGTATCCGCCACGGTGAGCTGCACGTAGCGGCCGGCCGCGGGCAAGCCCCGCACCGCCTCGGCGCCAGGGGCCAGATCCACCATGCGCAGCCCCACGGTCAGGGTGCCGCCGCGCTCCCGCATGGCGTGGTAGGCATTGGTGCAGAGGTTCATGGCCACCTGCTGGATCTGGACCGGATCGGCCACCACCGGGTCGCACAGGGGATCGAGTTCCTCGCGGATGGTGATGGTGCTCGGAATGGAGGCGCGCAGCAGCTTCAGGGACTCCTTCAGCACGAACTGCACCTTGAGCGGCTTCAGCTCCTGCTCCCCCTGGCGGCTGAAGGTGAGAATCTGCTGGACCAGCTCCCTGGCCCTTTTGCCGGCGACCAGCACCTCCTTGAGGTCGCCGGCGGCCGGATGGTCGGCGGGCAGGTTCATGAGCGCCATCTCGGTGTAGCCGAGGATCGGCGAGAGGATGTTGTTGAAGTCGTGGGCGATGCCGCCGGCGAGCGTGCCGATGGCCTCCATCTTCTGGGCCTGGCGCAGGAGGTTTTCCAGCCGCGACTTCTCCTCCAGCTCCTGCCGCGAAGGGGTGAGGTCGTGCAGGGTCATGAGGATGCTGACCGGCTCGCCCCCCTCGTCGCGGACGACCTTCACCGTGATCTCCATGGGCCGGCCGGCGGGGTTGTCGGGGTGGCGGGCCTCCATGACGATCACCGCGTCGCGCACTTCCTGCTGGGCCTGACAAACCGGACAGGGTCTCTTTTCGCCGCCGGGATGGATCACCGCCTCGATATGCCGGCCGGCGAGCGCCGCCGGCTCGGCGCCCACCATGCGGCCGAAGGCCTGATTGGCCCGGAGGATGCGGCGTTCGAGGTCGAGCAGGTAGATGGGATCGTCCGAGGCGTCCATGGCGGTGGACCATTCCAGCATCGCCCGGGCCAGGTCGCGTTCGGTCCGCCGCTGCCGGGCGACCCCCTGGCGCAGCATGGAATAGCCGGAGGCAAAGACCGCCGTTCCCACCAGCCAGAGCAGCCCATGCACCAGGGCGTGCTGACGGCGATGGCGCTCGGTGGCCGCATAGTAGGGGGCAAGCGGCACCGTGGCGCTCAGGCCGCCGCGGACATCGCCCTCCCTGTATCCCTGGCTGGCGTGGCACTTCAGACATTCCCTCTCGGCAACCAGTCGCCGCATCACCCGCAGGTAAGGGGCCCCGCCGAGATCGACCTTGGCGACCACGTCCCCGTGCTCCCCCCGATTGAATCTCTCCAGCGCCTGCCGCTCCCAGGGGTCGGGCGCGTTGCCCGGGTTGATCGGCTTGAGGCTGGTGATGTGGCCCTGCGCGCCGTGGCCGGCCGCCCTGGCCATCTCGTGGACCTGACGGGTCATGTAGGCGGGATTCATCAGGGTGAGCCGGCGGCCGGAGGGGGTGACAAGATCGCGTTCCGGCACATGGGCCAGATAGGGGTTGGGCGGCGTCTCGCCGGAGGCCGGGACATAGACGCCGCCATGGCGGGCGGCCCAGCTCCGGTACAGGAGATCCTTGTCGAGGCTGGTGCACGCCTCGTTGGCGGCGAGGGTCACCACCTCCCCCTCCAGGCTCCTGAGGCCCCAGACAAAGGAGGCGACGATCACCGCCAGCCAGAAGAGCTGGAGCAGGACCAGACCGCGCCGAAGCTGGCGTTCGGTTGTGGTGACGACAGACATGGTACGGCCTCGCCGCGTCAGGAACGACCCCTTCTTTTGCCCCCAGGTTCCTTATAGCATGGTTGGCGGCCGGGTTTCCAAGGAATTCCGCAGACACGCCGGCTGTTCGCAGAGACGCCGGCTTTACAAAGCACCGCCCCTCCCATATAATCACCCCATGCCCGAAGCAAAGCGCCCCACCCTCCTCGTCATCGACGACTCCGACATGCACCGCATGCTCCTGCGCCACACCCTGGAAGAGGAATACCGGGTCATCGAGGCAACCGACGGCCACGAAGGCCTGCGCCAGGCCAGGGAAGAGCTGCCGGACCTCATCCTCCTCGACGTCGTCATGCCGGAGCCGGACGGCTTTGCCGTCTGCCGCGCCCTCAAGGAGGAAGAGGCCACCCGGAAGATTCCGGTCCTCTTCCTCACCGGCCGCAGCGACCCCGACGCGGTCCAGCAGGGCTTTGCCCTGGGCGCCGCCGACTACATCCCCAAACCGTGCCACCCGGCCGAAGTGGTGGCCCGGATCGCGAACCACCTCGCCCTGAAGGAGGCCAGGGAATCGTTGGCCGCCCAGAACGTCGAACTCCAGCAGACCATCCGCGAACAGGAAATCAGCATCGAACTGGCGCGCAAGACCCTGGCCTTCATCGACGACCATCCGCCCCGCTACACCGACCTCGGCCGCGGCCTCGCCCTCTTCAGCCACGGCTACTGCCTGCCCTGCCGCGCCGAGGGCGGCGACCACTTCTTCGTCCGCACCCTGCCCACCGGAAATCCCACCCGCACCGTCTTCAGCGTCAAGGACCAGTCGGGCCACGCGGTCAAGTGCATCCTCCGCAGCATCTTCACCGACCTCACCCACAACGCCCTGATCTGCCGCACCGACCTGCCGCTGGAAGGGGTGCTCACCCGCCTCAACGAGACGGTGAACACCGCCGGCCTCTTCAACGCCGACGACTTCTTCACCGCTTTCAGCGGCGAGATCGACCACGCCACCCTGGAGTTTCGCTACGCCTCCGCCGGCCATCCGCCCCTGCTCCTGATCCGCCAGGGCGAGGTCCGCCTGGTGCCCAGGCCGCGCGAGACGGGCTGCAACCTGCCCATGGGGGTGGCGCCGGAAATTCCGATCAGCGCCGGCTCCCTGCGCCTCGAGGCCGGCGACATGCTCATCGCCTACACCGACGGCCTCACCGAAATGCCGCTGCGCCGGGAAGGGCAGGTGCTCTGCTGCAACGGTCTCGCGGACCTCACCCGGCGCATCCTGGCCGCCAAGCCGGACCTCACGGTCACGGCACTGATGGAGGAGCTGCTGGCCACCATCGCCCGCCGCAGCGGCGTGCTGGCGGACACAGCCGGCAAAAACAGCGGCGACGACGACATCACCCTTCTCGGGCTCCAGATCGAAGACCAGACCGCATGCCGGCGCCTTGCCTTGAAACCCGCGGATTTCTCCGACCTGGACGCCATGATCCACGCCTTTCTCACCCCCCTGGAAGAGGAGCTGCCCGGCCGCGGCTACCAGGGCTCGGTGGAATTCCGCATCCACACCGCCTGCAGCGAGGCGCTCCTCAATGCCTGGAAACACGGCAACCGCGAGGAACCGCACCGGGAGATCGAGATGCGCTGGCGCTTCGGCAACGACCTCTTCGTGGAGATCATCGACCAGGGCCACGGCTTCGACCCGGCCGCCGCGCCGGACCCCTTTTCCTCGCCGCAACTGCTGGCCGAATCGGGACGCGGCATCTTCATCATCCGGCAGTCGGCCTGCGCGGCGCAGTGGCTCGGCAACGGGAACCACCTGCGGCTCCGTTTCGGCAGAGAGACGCGGACCGCCGCCACGCCCGGCCTGGCGCCGGGATTCTCCCTCTGGGAGGTCTCCCGCTAAAAAAGGGGTGCCTGTTGCGCACACTTCAGTCATAATAAGACATTTGACAAACAGCAGCCGGCCTGTAAGCGGACGCCGGATGGGCAGGAGAAAACCATGGAAATCGCCACCGAACAGAGCAACGGCCGGGCCCGCCTCCGAATCAAGGGCAACATCGACGAAAAGGGAGCCGAGGCCCTGAAGGCGGAAATCGGCCGGCTCAACCTGGAGAGCCTCAGCGAGGTGGCCATCGACCTGCGCGAGGTGAAATACATCGGCAGCTCGGGGATCGGCAAGATCCTGCTGCTCTACAAACACCTGACCGCCAAAGACGGCGCACTCAGGGTGGAAAACGCCTCGGCCAACGTCTACGAACTCTTCAAGGAACTGAAGCTCGACACCATCTTCCCGGTGACCGCGGGCTGAACCGTACCACCCGGCAACCACCGGCCCCGGCCGATGCGCATTCGGAGGATCTCATGGAACGCAAGGGCTCGCAACTGCTCCAGTTGCTCCACGACTTCACGGTCAACCAGCGGATCACCGTCGGCTTTGCCACGGTGCTCGCCCTCTTCCTGCTCTGCGGGGCGGTGAGCCACTTCGGCATCGGCTCCATCACCGACAACGCCGAAGAGGCCATCGGCGGCGTCTCCCTCGATGGCGTGCTCGCCCAGAAGGAGGCCGACCACCTGGCCTGGGCCAACAGCGTCAACACCTTCCTGCTCGACGAGCGGGTCGAGGCCCTCAAGGTGCAGACCGACGACCACCAGTGCGGCCTGGGCAAGTGGCTCTACGGCGAGGGGCGCACGAAGGCGGAAAAGCTGGTTCCCACCCTGGCGCCGATGCTCAAGGAACTGGAGGCGCCGCACCAGCGGCTGCACCAGACCGCGATCAAGATCGACTCCCTGTTTCGCGAGGCCGATCCGGCCAGCGGCCGCGCGGCCGCCAAGACCGTCTACCTCGAAGAGACGGTGCCGGCCCTCACGGAGGTACAGGGGCTCTTCAAGAAGATTCGCGAGGAGGCGAAGGGGCAGATCATCTCCGACGAGGCCATGCTCGCCAGCGCCCGCAGAACCAAAATGGCCGGCGCCGCCATCACCACCATCGCGGTGCTGGTTGGCCTTGCCATCTCCTATTCCCTGGCTACGGGCCTAAGCAAGCTGCTCGGCGACCGCACCCAGGCGATCCGCGACAGCGCCTGCCAGGTGGCGGCGGCGGCCGGCGAGATCTCCCGCGGCAGTCAGCTCCTCTCCGACGGCGCCTCGGAGCAGGCGGCCATGATCGAGGAGAGTTCGAGCAGCCTGGCCGAGGTTTCCGCCATGAGCAAAAAGACCACGGAACTCACCGAGGGCTCCGAGCAACTCATGAAGGAGAACATCACCCGTTCGGCCCAGTCGGTGAAATCCCTGGCCGAACTCACCAAGACCATCTCGAAGATCGAGGAGGAAAGCGGCCAGATCCGCCAGATCATCACCACCATCGACGCCATCGCCTTCCAGACCAACCTGCTCGCCTTAAACGCCGCGGTGGAAGCGGCCCGGGCCGGCGAGGCCGGAGCCGGCTTCGCGGTGGTGGCCGCGGAGGTCAAGAATCTGGCCGGCCGCACCGGCGAGGCCGCCCACAACACCCAGGGGCTGCTCGACGCCACCGTGAACCGCATCACCTCCTGCGCCAAGGCGGTGAAGGCGATCAACGACGACTTCGACGCCATTGTCGAATCCGCCACCATCATCGGCGACAAGAACGCCACCGTCACCGAGGCGAGTCGCCAGCAGGCGCGCAGCATCGCCGAGGTCTCGAAGGCCATCGAGGACTCCTCCCAGACCACCCAGCAGATCGCCTCCACCGCCGAGGAATCGGCCGCCGCCTCGGAGGAGTTGAGCGCCCAGTCGGAGGAGATGAAGAACGTGGTGGCCGACCTCGCCCGCCTGGTTTACGGCCCCAAGGCTGATCTCGATCAGCTCGGCGACGGTCCGGCCGCGCGCCGCCCCGGCCGGCCGGCCAAGACACCGCTCCTGCTCGGCCGCGGCTGACCGCGGCCGGCGTCCATGCCGCCATGATCAAGAAGGTGCGCACCGAGGATCTCCGGCCCGGCGTCTTCGTGCATCACTTCAACTGCGACTGGAACCACCACCCCTTCCTCCTCAACCGCAAGCGGATCAGGCACGAGCGGACCATCCGGCGCATGCTCGACTGGGGCATCCGCGAGGTGCTCATCGATACCGACAAGGGACTCGACGTCGGCCCCGGCCCCGCAGCACCAGCGGCCAGCCGCGCCGTCGAAGAGGCCATCAGCCGTATCGCCACGGCCTCCCCGCAGGCCACCCCCCGGATCCCCACCCACGAGGAGATGACCCGCGCCCGCC
>JBFLYY010000236.1:0-2287 GCA_040756495.1 Thermodesulfobacteriota bacterium
GGCGACGGCGCAGCTCGTGATCGAGTTCAAAGGCCAGTTCGTAGTAGGGGCCGAAACAGCTCGCCATCTGGGTGGAACCCAGCACCAGCGGCCCCGGTTTTTCCAGCAGCCGCAGCCACGCCTCGCGACTCTTCCGGGCATACTCCAGGGTGAAGATGCAGTGGGTGTGCCCCTGCCGCGGCCCAAGGCCGGGGATCTCCTCGCAGGCCAGGTGCGGTCCGGTGGCGATGACCAGGTAATCGTAGTCGTGGTGCGAGCCCGCTTCGGTGGTTGCCCGCATCCGTTCCGGATCGACGGCGCAGACCGTGCCGTGCACGAAGCCGATCCCCCGGCGGGCCAGAATGGCGCTGGTGGGCAGGGTGAGATCCTCGGCCCGCCGATGGCCCGTGACCAGCCAGGGGAGCGACGGCAGAAAGACGAAGCGATCCTCCTTGCCGACCACGGTCACCTCGGCCCGCGCCCCCAGGCGCCGCTTGACCTCGAAGGCCGCGGTCAGACCGCCGAAGGAACCGCCCAGGATCAGAATTTTTTTGCGCATCGCGCTCCCCCTCTTCGCTTCCGGTTCCCGCCGGCGTCAGCCCGGCGGCGCGGTAAGACCGAGATGGCGGCGGATGGCCGCCTCCACCACGTCCTCGCCCACGCCCTTGCCCTCGACGACGATCTCGTCGCCCACCATCACGGCCGGCGCCACGGGCAGATCCAGTTCAAACCAGGCGTCGGTCTGGTACTCGGCCCTGGGCTTTGACACGACTTCGATCGCAATGGGATACTTGGCGCCCAACCTGGGCATCATCTCCAGAAAATGGCCTCAGGTCTTGCCATTGGGCTCGTTGAGAAAGAAACGGATCACCATGCGCTCCTCCTTGTTCACTCGGTTTTGGTTTCCCGCCGCAGCTTGGCGAGCAGAAAGGTGGCGCCCCGGAGCGACAAGCCGAGTTCGCGGACAAGCGCCCCGGCATCGGCATCCGGCTGGCGGCGCAGACAACCGGCCACCTCGGCCTCCATCTCCTCCAGCCAATCTTCGAAGAGAACCAGCAGTTCGGGATCGGCCACCGCCCGGAGTTGCTTGGAGCGGGCCACCTTGTCCACCAGGCTTTGGCACATCTTGGTCGGGTCGACACCTTCGCCCATGCACTCCGCCAGTCAGAGCTGGACGAGGCTGCCCACCTTGTCGGCGCCCGCCTCGCCGATGAGCCCCACCACGAAGCGCAGCCTCACTTCCTCGTCCACCTGCGGAAAGAGCTTGCTGGCAGCCGCCGCTATCCGGCTCAGCGCTTCCTCCGGGTCCAACTGCTCTATCATTGCCTGCATCGCATCCATGGAATCACCGCACCCTTGCATCAAAAGGTTGTTCTCCCGCTGAGCAGATCCCTTCCCACCGCCGCCAGTTCCTCCACCACCCGGAGGACACGCGGGTCTGCCAGCTCGTAATAGACAAAAGGACCGCTCCGCTCGACCCGCACCAGCAGCGAGCGCCGCAGTTCCTTGAGGTGATGGGAAACCAGGGGCTGCGACAGGCCGACCTCCTCGACGATCCGGGAAACCGGCTTTTTCCCCGTGCTGACCGCAAAAAGGATGCGCAGGCGGTTCTCGTCGGCCAGACTCCTGGCGAGAAAGGCGGGAATCTCAAGGTTCATGGCGTGCCCGGCGGTGTTGTCGGCCATAGGGTTATGCCCTTCCCTCTCCCGCGGCCCCATCCCCGTTGCCCTGCCCGCCGGGAAGAATCCCCGCGGGCAGGTTCCGCTGCCAACTCGCCGGCCCAGGGAACATCATCAGTACAGAAACTTGCTGAAAATCTCGTCAAGGACATTGGTCTGCACGCCATGGCGCGTCAGCACCTCCCTGGCATGTTCCACGAACTGCTCGCGCTTCAGCTTGGCGCTGCTGCCTGCCAGCCCTTGCCGGGCGTAGCAGAGCAGCACCTCGCGGTAGTCGCTCCCCTCCACCGCCGCCGCTTCCTCAAGCTGTTTGCGCAGCCCCACCGGCATCTCCAGGGTGACCGTGATAACCTCCGCACCTTCCTTCGCACTGCTCTGGCACTGGCACACTGTCTGTTGCATAGTCGGCCTCCTTCAGGTTGTTACGGTTTCGATAATCATATAAATATACATTTATATAGTCCGTGTCAAGCATTCCCTCCGCAGGGCCGACGCAGACCCCGCCGGCCGGTTCCGCTGGGCAAGACAGCTGTGCGATACGCCTCGCCCAGCATCTGGCGTGCCTTGTCGAAGCGGGCTACGTCCATACCCAGACTGGCCCACAGTTCCGGGTAGGGCTTGATTTCAAA
>JBFLYY010000237.1:0-2452 GCA_040756495.1 Thermodesulfobacteriota bacterium
AGCATGTTCGAGGAAGATGTTCAAAAAGGGGTTGATTTTTCCCTTTGGCATGCGATATAGCAATCATATATATCATGATGATTTTTCTGATGATTTTATGATATGCCGATAGGGTATAGAATAGGGAGAGGCTGATGGCATTGGGGAAGCTCTTCAGGAATATCGTGGTGCTCGGGGCCGCGTTGTTGCTCATGGCGCCTCCCGTTCTGGCGCGGGATACCCATTCCGCAGCCGACGGGAAGCGGAGCAGCGCGAGCGCCCGGCAGGCCAAGAAGGCGAAGGCCAAACTCGTCAAGAAAGCGAAGGCCAAGTCTGCTAAAAAACGGCTGGCCAAAAAGCAGGGCAAGGCCAAGGTCGCGGTGGCGAAAAAACGCGCCGGCCGCTATGCGAAAAGGGCGAAGAAGACCACGGTGACGGTGGCCGAAAGGCGCCCTGCCCATTATGTCAAGCCCGTGGTTCACTACGGCGGCAACATCCAGGACGCCATGGAGCTGCGCGATCAACTGACGTCGCGAAGCGCGGTGGTGATGGATGCGGCGACCGGCGAGCTGATCTACGCCCACAACCCCGATCTGCCGGGGCAGCCGGCCAGCACCATCAAGGTGTTGACCGGGTTGATCGCCCTGAAATCCCTGCGCAACGACGAACTGGTGCCGGCAAGTCGTGAGGCGGCGCGGATGCCGCGTTCCAAGGTCTATCTCCGGCCCGGGAAAAATTATGTGGCCGACGATCTGATCAATGCCGTGCTGCTGGCCTCGGCCAACGATGCCAGCGTGGCGCTGGCCGAGCGGATCGCCGGTTCGGAGCACGCCTTTGCCCGCTTGATGACCCGCAAGGCCGAGGCGCTGGGCGCCACCAACACGATCTGCAAGACCGCCAACGGTCTCACCGCGCCGGGGCAGCAGACCACGGCCCACGATCTGGCGACCATTTTCCGCCAGGCGATGCGGGACGAGGAGTTCTGCCGCCGCATGGCCTTTACCGCGGTAAAGACCAGCGACGGCAAGCTGCTGCGCTCCCACAACAAGGCACTGTGGCAGATCGACGGCGCCGAGGGCGGCAAGACCGGCTACACCGACGTGGCCCGCAAGACCTATGTCGGTAAGTTCAGCCGCAATGGCCACGAAATCATCGTTTCCCTCATGGGCAGCGAGTCGATGTGGACGGATATCCGGCGGCTGGTGGAGTTCGGGTTCCAGACCAAGATGCACGGCATGGCCCAGGCACGAAATGCAGTGGGTACCGAGGCCGTCGGCAGCCGGCAACGCCACTCCGCCCTGCGGTTGGGCGACGAGAGAAGGGTGGCTGTCAATTTTTAGGGTAATTGTCGATGAAGATGGAGGCCGGCGGGTGGCAACCCGCCGGCCTTTTTCGTTTGTGGGGGCATGATGGACAAGGAAGGCCTGCGCCGGCTCGCGGAAGATACGGCTGAGAACAAGGCGTTCTCGCCCGGCCGCCTTGCCGAGCAGGTGCGCCGGCTTGCGGCATATCGGGCGACCGGGGCGGTTTTTGTCGGGCCGGCCCTGCTGCTGCGGCAGATTCGCATCAACGTCCTCGGGGACGGCAAACGGCTGCTCATGCCCTCTGCCGGCCTGGAGGAGGGATTCTGGTCGCTGGCCCCCTATGCCCTGCCTTTTGGCGCCCTGGCCCAGGCCGTTACCCCTCAGGGGATTGCCGGTCGTGGCGAACGCCTCGACCTGGCCGCCCTGGCCGGCCGGGAAATCGGGCTGCTGGTCACCGACGCCGTGGCCGTGGATCGTCGCGGGGTGATGGTGGGCGAGGGCAAGGGGTTTTTCGATCTGGCCGTTGCCATCCTGCACGCCACCGGGGCCCTGTCGGTTCCGTGCACGGTGGTGGCGGTCACCTCCCGCTTCCTGGCCGAGGCCACCATCGATGACGCGCAGCCGTGGGACGTGCGGGCCGGAGTGGTGATCCATCCGGCCGGGGTGACGGAGCTGGCCGCGTCCTGCGAGCAGCCGGCCATTTGTTGGGAGGCGCTGCCGCGCCGGCGTCTCCGGCGGATCACGCCGCTGTGGCAGCTTGCCTGCCGGTCGGGACGTGAAGGCGCCGCCGCGGCGGGGAAAAGCGACTGAACCGCTGCCGCCGGCCCATACCCCTCCTCGATTTGCTTGACCCGCATCGGGATGAGGGGTAGTCTGGGCCAGATTTTTCCGCTGCCGGCCAACCTGCCGTTGGCCGGGGAGCGAGGAAACCGTTGGTGCGAGAACCCTGGTGGAAGACCTTCAGAAACAGGCCCTGACCGAACATCTGGCCGACCTGCGTCGTAGCCTCATCAACTCCCTCATCGCCGTGGCAGTGGGCTTCGGCATTGCCTACAGCTGGAGCCGGGAGATCGGCGAGTGGCTCTTCCGCCCCCTTTTCGCGGTGCTGCCGGCCGGCAGCACCCTCATCTTCACCTCCTACCAGGAGGGATTCTTTTTCTACCTCAAGA
>JBFLYY010000238.1:0-12161 GCA_040756495.1 Thermodesulfobacteriota bacterium
TCAGGAAGGCCGTCGCCAAGCCGGCCCTGAAGGCCCCGGCGGCCAAGGCTCCGGCAGCCAAGACTTCGGCCGGGGCCAGGCCCGAAGAGGTGATCCCCTTCGGCGACGAGGAGTTTCAGGACTTTTAAGGAAAGAGAGAAAAAACGACAAACGGTCAGCAGGAGAAACCATGAAGAAAACAACCATGCTTATCGCGTTCCTCTTCGCTCTCGCGCTGCGGGGCGTGCCCGCGCAGGCCGGGGAGTACGTCTTCGGCGTCCACCCGTTCAAGAAGCCCAACGAGCTTGCCCAGATGTTCAAGCCGCTCATGGATTACCTCGGCAAGGTCACTGGGGCGACCATGACCTTCCGGAGCGCTCCCAACTACGATGCGACGAAACAGGCCATTGCCAGGGGCGAGTTCGACGTTTTTTACGTGGGGCCGTCGCTTTTTGCCGAACTCACCGAGGAGGCGCCCGGCAAGGCGAGACTGGTGGGAACCGTGCTGAATAACGGGAAACCAAGCTTCAAGGGTGTCATCGTCGTCAAGGAGGGATCGACCATATCGTCCCTGGCCGACCTCAAGGGCAAGAAGTTCGCCTTTGGCGACCATGGCTCCACGCTTTCCGCCTACGTCCCGGCCCACATGCTCATCAAGGCGGGTGTTTTTGACGCCCTGGCCGAGCACAAGTTCCTGGGCTCCCATGACAACGTTGCCCAGGCGGTGCTCAAGGGATTTTTCGACGCCGGCGCCATGCAGCCTGCCGTACTCAAGCAGTATCAGGGCCTCAAGGTGCTGGCCGAGTCCGACCCGGTACCGGAGCATTGCATCGCCGTCGGGGGCAGGATCGACGACGCCACCTTCAAGAAGATCCAGGAGGCCTTGGTAAAGGTGCCGGATCCGCAGGTGTTCAAGGCCATCAACCCCTCCCTCACGGGGTTTGCGGTCACCAAACCGGGTGACTATGCCGCATTGGGCAAACTCATGAAGGCGGTGGACGCAAAGCTTCCCAAGAAATGATCCAGAGCGGACCGGTGCCGGGGCCAGGCCCGAAGAGGTGATCCCCTTCGGCGACGAGGAGTTCCAGGACTTTTAGGAAAGGTTGGTGCGCGAGGAATCTTCGGCGGCAGGGTCAGTCGGTGGCCCTGCCGTTTTTTCGTTCCGGCCTCGGGCAAACGTTCGCTTCGCCGCCACCGGCGCAAGACGCGGCGCGGCGGGAACCGTTTTGCCGGCCGCCGGTTTCAGTGGTTGTACCGCTCTTCGCAGGAGAGGCGCAGCTCCTGCTGCGCCTCGGCGAGCACCGCCTTGGCCTCCTCCACGTCGCGGGCGATCTGGGTCGTCAGTTCCGCGGCGCCGGCGAATTTGCGTTCCTCGCGCAGGAAGCGGAGCAGGTTGACCTTGATCGGCTGGCCGTAGATATCCTCGTTGAAATCGAAGATATGGGTCTCGGCCGAGACCCGCTCGCCGGCAAAGGTGGGGTTGCGGCCGATGTTCAATACGCCGCCGTAGCATCTGCCGCCATGAATCACCTGGCAGACATAGACCCCGTGGCGGGGGCAGAGGTCGGCGCTGTCGAAGTAGAGGTTGGCTGTGGGAAAGCCGAGGATTTTGCCGCCCCGCTTCTTGCCCACCGCGACCTCGCCGCGGATCTGGTAGGGCCGGCCGAGCAGTTTTTTCACCTCCCGCATGCGGCCCTCTTGCACCAGATCCCGTACCTTGGTGCTGCTGGCCAGCATCCCGTCCACGTAATAGGCCTCCACCACCGTGACGTTGAAGCCCTTTTGGCGGCCCTGCTCTTCGAGGAAGGGGATGTTTCCCTGGCGGCCCTTGCCGAAGGCGTAGTCGTAGCCCACCACCAGTTCCTTGACCCCCATGGTGCCGATGAGCACCTGGTCTACGAACTGTTCCGCCGCCATCGCCGCGAACTCCCTGGTGAAGGGGAGGAGCACCAGGACGTCGAGGTGGGCCATGCCGATCAGCTCGATTTTCTGCTGGCGGCTGGAGATGAGTTTCAGCCCCAGTTCCGGCCGCACCACCTGGAGCGGGTGCGGATCGAAGGTGATGGCGACGCTGGTTCCCTGGTGGCGGTAGGCGAGCCCGACCACCTCGCTGAAGAGCATCTGGTGGCCGAGATGGACTCCGTCGAAGTTGCCGATGGTGACGCAGGCATGGGGGAAGGGGCCGGGGATGTCGCGCAGGCTGGTGTAGACGTTCATGCGGTCCTGTTGGCTGCCTTGGCTGGGGCGGATGGATTGCTCCGACAATAGCCAGCCATGGGCAAGAACGCAAGGGATTCTTCGTGACCGGCCGGCTGGCTGGCAGGGCTCGCCGCCCGGGAGAAAAACTTCACGGAAATTGTCTTGACAAGGCGGCGGGGGAGCAAGTAATATCGCGGTCTCGTGTGCCGAAGTGGCGGAACTGGTAGACGCGCTAGGTTCAGGGTCTAGTGGGGGTTCCCTCGTGCGAGTTCGAGTCTCGCCTTCGGCACCATTTGCACACACGAAGGGTTTGGTCTTCATGGCCAGACCCTTTTTTTATAAGTCGGATTCACGCGGTTTCCCCAGGTGGCAGGCCCGTTGTCGCGGCGGCGACCGGCCAGGAGGCAGACGTCGGGAGGGAGTCTCATGCGGTCTCGCCGGTTCGGCCCTGCCTTGCCTGCAACGCCAACGTTCACGCCGGGGGACGGCTTCATCCTCTGCGCCGTTGCCGCCTTCCTCTTTGTCGGCCACCGGCTCGCCTTCCACGCCCCGGCCGCCATCAGCGGCCCGACCGTCTCCCTCTCGCCGGCCATGCTTCCCTGGTATGCCCTTCTCTCGGTGGGGCGCATGACCGCAGCCTATCTGCTCTCCCTCTGTTTCAGCCTCTTTTACGGCTATGCCGCGGCCCGGCGCCGCGCGGCCCGGCTGGTGCTGATGCCGCTTCTCGACGTGCTCCAGAGCGTGCCCATCCTCTCCTTCCTGCCGGTGGTGCTGCTCAGCCTCACCGCCATCCTGCCCGACAAGGCGGCGGCGGAACTCGCGGCCATCATCCTCATCTTCACCTCCCAGGCCTGGAACATGACCTTCAGCTTTTACCAGTCCATGACCACCATTCCCCGCGATCTGCGGGAGGCGGCGGCCATCTTCCGCTTCGGCCGCTGGCACCGTTTCAAGACCCTGGAGCTGCCTTTCGCCGCGGTGGGTCTTCTCTGGAACAGCATGATGAGCTGGTCCGGCGGCTGGTTTTTCCTCATGGCCGCCGAGATCTTTCACATCGGCCCCCGCGATTTCCGGCTGCCCGGCCTGGGCAGCTATCTGCAGACCGCGGCGAACCACGGCGACACCACCGCGGTGCTGCTGGGGCTCGCCACCCTCGTCTGTCTCATCCTCCTGCTCGATCAGCTGCTCTGGCGGCCGCTTTTGGTCTGGTGCGACAAGTTCAAGGTCGAGATGGTGGAGAGCGACGAGCCGCCCACTTCCTGGTTCTACGATCTTCTTGCCCGCAGCTGGCTGGTGGCCCAGCTCGATCATCGCCTCCGGCAGCCGCTGCTCGCCTGGCTCGAACGCCGCCGGATGACGGCGCCGGCGGCCGCGGTGATCGCCCGTCCCGGCTCGGAGGCCGAACAGGGGCGGGTTTCGCGACCCTTTCTCGCCGTGGCCATCGGGCTGGTGCTCCTGGTTCTCTATGGCAGCTGGCTCGCCGTGCAGCTGTTGTGGACCCTGCCGCCATCGGTCTGGGGCCGCCTGGGATCCGGGCTTCTGGCCACCTTCGCCCGGGTGTGCTGCGCCCTGGTCGTGGCCCTGCTGTGGACGGTGCCGCTCGGGGTGATGATCGGCACCAACCGCCGGCTGGCCCGTATTCTCCAGCCGCTGGTGCAGGTGGTGGCCGCCATTCCCGCCACGGCCCTCTTTCCCATCCTGCTCCTGGCCCTGCTCGCCATGCCGGGCGGCTTGAACATTGCCGCCATCACCCTGATGCTCATGGGCACCCAGTGGTACCTGCTCTTCAACGTCATTGCCGGCGCCGCGGCCATTCCGCAGGATCTGCTGCAGACCACGGCGCTGCTGCGGCTGCCGGCCGTCGAACGCTGGCGTGTTCTGTTGCTGCCGGCATTGTTTCCCTACGTCATCACCGGCGCCATCACCGCCAGCGGCGGTGCCTGGAACGCCAGCATCGTCGCCGAATACGTCGAGTTCGGCGGCCGGACCCACAGCGTCACCGGCATCGGTTCCCTCATCGCGCAGGCCACGGCGATGAACGACTATCCGCTGCTGCTGGCCGCGACCCTCCTGCTGGTCGTGACGGTGGTGCTGCTCAACCGTGTCTTCTGGCTCCGTCTCTATCGGATCGCCGAAGAACGATTCCGTCTGGAGTGACGGCCATGAAAGAGAAAACCGCGACCCCTTTTGCCGCGCCAGGGCGGCTGCTCGACCTCGTCGAGGTGGTGCGTTCCTACGGCCAGGATGAGCGGCGAATGGTGGCGGTGGACAAGGTGACCCTCGCCATCGATGCCGGCGAGTTCGTCTGCCTCCTGGGGCCTTCCGGCTGCGGGAAATCGACGCTGCTGCGCATCATCGCCGGCCTCGATTCCGCCACCGCCGGCACCGTGCTCTACCGTGGCGAACCGCTGACGGCGGTGAACCCCCATGCCACCATCGTCTTCCAGACCTTCGCCCTCTACCCCTGGCTGACCGTGCTCGGTAACGTCGAGGTGGCGCTGAAGGCCAAGGGGATTCCTGCGGCCGAGCGCCGCGAGCGGGCCTTGCGGCTCATCGATACCGTGGGCCTCGATGGCTTCGAATCCGCCTATCCGCGGGAACTTTCCGGCGGCATGCGGCAGAAGGTGGGATTCGCGCGGGCCATGGCGGTGGAGCCCGAACTGCTCTGCCTCGACGAGCCTTTCTCCGCCCTCGACGTCCTCTCCGCCGAGGCGCTGCGCGGCGAACTCATGGAACTCTGGCAGAACCGGCGCATCCCTACCCGCGCCATCCTCATGGTGACCCACAACATCGAGGAGGCGGTGCTCATGGCCGACCGCATCGTGGTCATGGGCAAGGATCCCGGCCATATTCTGGCGGATGTGCCCGTGACTCTGCGCCACCCGCGGCAACGGAAGGACACCGCCTTCCAGGCCTGGGTTGACCGGATCTACGGGCTGGTCACCGGCCGGAGGGTGGCGAGCGCGGCAGGACACCTGGCGCGGAAGAAGCTTCCCCATGCCCACCTGAACGCCCTGGCCGGCCTGGTGGAAAAACTGCTGGCCGATGGCGGCCGCAACGACCTTTATCGTCTGAGCGGCGAACTGGTCCTGGAACTCGACGACCTGCTGCCCATTGTCGAGGCAGGCGAACTGGTCGGCTTTGTGGCCGTCCAGGAGGGCGACCTCATTCTCACTCCGCTTGGCAAGACCTACGCCGAGGCGAACATCCTCGCCCGCAAGGAACTCATCGCCGCCCGCATCCTCCGTCTGCCGCTCATCAACTGGATCTACGAGACCCTGCAGCAGGACGACGACGAGCGGGTGGCGTGGGAGTTTTTCCTGGAGAAATTCGAGTCGGATTTCGGCGACCGGGCGGAAAAACAGCTCGACATCGCCATCATGTGGGGCCGCCATGCGGAACTCTTTGCCTACGACGACAAGGCCGGCGAACTCTATCTGGAGCAGGAGGGGAGCGGGCTGACGGCTTAGCGGCTCCGCTCGGCCCCCGGCCGGTGGCGCAGGTAGCCGATGACGCCGGGCAGGATGGAAAGCACGATGATCGTGAGGATCACCAGGGAGAAGTTCCGCTGCACCAGCGGCATGTTGCCGAAGAGGTAGCCGCCGCCGGTGAGGAGAAAGACCCAGAGCAGGCCGCCGCTTATGTTGAAGAGGAAGAAGCGGCTGGGGGCCATCCTGCCCAGCCCCGCGACAAAGGGGGCAAAGGTGCGGATGATCGGCATGAAGCGGGCGAGGATGATGGTCTTGCCGCCATGTGTTTCGTAAAAGCGGCTGGTTTTTTCCAGGTGTTCCCGTTTGATGAGGCGGTTGAGGCGGCTTTCGAGGATGCGGCGCCCTGCCGAGGCACCCAGGGAGTAGTTGACCGCGTCGCCGAGAATGCCTGCCGCGGCTAGCGTCGCGAGCAGCAGCGGCAGGTCGAGCAGCGCCGCCCCGGCGAAGGTGCCGGCGGCAAAGAGCAGGGAGTCGCCGGGCAGAAACGGGGTGACGATGAGGCCGGTCTCGCAGAAGACGATGAGAAAGAGGATCAGGTAGGTCCAGGGGCCCATGGCGGTGATGAGGGCGCCCAGGTGGGCATCCACGTGGAGCACCAGATCGGCGAGATATGTGATAGAATCCATCGGATGGCGTGTGCGCTGGAGGTTACGGGGCTGGCGTAGGCCGCCGCCTGAGTTGTTTCGCGGCAGTATACCCCGGAACCCGAGGGAAGGAAACAGCGGACTGCGGTGGCAGGGGGAGGGATATGGAAAGAGAGCCGTCGTGGCAGAGCGTGGCCGAGGCACATGGACAGCGCCAGATCCTGCTCTGGGCCCTGGTCTTGAGCGCGGCGGACATCCCGCACCGGGTGGCCTTCGTCCGGCCCCGCTGGCGGCTCCTGGTGCCGCCTGAGTACGAGGCCGCGGCCGGGGAGGAGCTTGCCGCCTACGAGGCGGAAAACCACAACTGGCCGCCGCTGCCCCAGGGAGGGGACGAGTCGCTCTTTCTGGTGGAGCGGCCGCTGGTGGTGCCGGTGCTCGGTGGCCTCGTGGCCGTCTCTGTCCTGAGCGGCCCCTGGCAGGGGGAGAGTGCCTGGTTCCTGCGCGGCGCGGCGACCGCCACCGCGATTCTCGACCATCACGAGTGGTGGCGGGTGGTGACCGCCCTGACCCTGCACGCGGACGTGCTCCATCTCGCGGGCAACGTGGTGATCGGCGGCGTGCTCGCCTATTTCCTCTGCCGCCTCGCCGGCAGCGGCTTCGGCTGGCTGCTCATCCTGCTGGCCGGCAGCCTCGGCAATGCCGTCAACGTGCTCCTGCGCGGCGGCGGGGAGTTCGAATCGGTCGGTTTTTCCACCGCGGTTTTCGGTGCCGTGGGGATTCTCTCCGGCTTGCGGCTGGGCCGGCTCACCGGCGCCCAGGAGGTGATGGTCGCCGCCGGCGGCGCGTTGTCGCTCCTGGCCCTCCTCGGCAGCGAGGGCGAACGGACCGATCTCGGCGCCCATCTCTGGGGCCTTGTGGCGGGAGGGGTGCTCGGGCTCATCGTGGCGCGCAGCGGCATGCTGCGCTGGGCCGTGCTGCCGCGCTGGCAGACGGTTGCCGCCCTGGCAGCCCTGGGGCTGGTTGGCGGCTCCTGGTGGCTGGCCCTGGCGGCTGGCTAAGGCTTCTCGATGTCTGCCGGGCTGGTCGGATAGGAGGGCGCCTGCTCCTCGGCATTGAAGGGGATGCGCCCCTTGGCGTTGAGGAGTTCCGTAAGGTCGTCGATCTGAGTCTCCTTGTCCATCTCGTGGATGCCGAGCTGGCTGAAGCGGCAGGGGCAGGTGGTGAGCTGGCCGCCGCACCAGGGGCAGATCTCCACCGGGCAGCCCAGGGTGTGGAATTCGCCTTCTGCTGCGTGGCAGACCGGGCAAAGCGTGCGGTCGAGGTGGGGCGGCACGTGGACCGGAAAACGGCCCAGATCCTTGTGGGCGGCAAGAAATTTCTCCCGGCTGGCAAAGCCGAAAAAGTCGAGCACCTCCTGTTCCC
Source organism: Thermodesulfobacteriota bacterium (assembly GCA_040756495.1). GTDB lineage: Bacteria > Desulfobacterota > Desulfobulbia > Desulfobulbales > Desulfurivibrionaceae > JAJZRJ01. The sequence continues at coordinate 7,676 of JBFLYY010000238.1, forward strand.
AGATCCCCTCCGCAAGCCTCCCCAGGAAGAGGGCCGCGTCGCTGTCGGCCACATAGAGGTAGTCGCCCACGGTGGTGGTGGCGCAGAGGAGGAACTTGCTCTCCTTGCGCGCCAGCCGGCGCAGGATGACGATGGCGTCGTCGAGCCCCTCCGGCAGATAGCTGTAGAAGTGGTGGAAAACGGAAAGCGCCACCGCGTCCTCCGCGTAGTGGCGGAGGAGTTTGCCGGCCGCCTCCCGCTCCGCTTCCGGCACGGCGTACTGCATGAGCAGGGCGATTTCCTCGCTTCGTTCCTTCAGGTTTTTCATGGGCATACCTTATTGGCCGCCACTGCGTCGAATCGCCGCGATCCATTCACGGGTGGCCGCGGCGATGTCGGGCGCCTGGCTGAGCGCGGTGACCACCGCGATGCGGCGGGCGCCGGCGGCGGTGAGTTGCGGAACGTGGTCGAGCTTGATGCCGCCCATCACGGTGAAGGGCAGGGGAGAGCGGGCGGAGAAGCGCCGGATCGCCGCCACCCCCACGTATTCCCGCGCCTCTTCCTTTGTTTGCGTGGGAAAGAGGGGGCCGATGTTGAAGTAGGTGGCGCCGCGCGCCTCGGCGGAAGCGGCCTGCTCCTCGGTGTTGCAGGAGACGCCGATGATGAGGTCTGGCGCATATCGCCGCACTGCCTCGGCCGGCAGGTCGTCGTTGCCGAGATGGACCCCGTCGGCCCGGGTCAGCAGGGCGACGTCGAGGCGGTCGTTGACGATGAAGAGCGCGCCGGCGGCTCTGGTCTTCTCGCGGAAGGCCAGGGCCTTGGCGTAGAAGGCGCGGCCGTCGGCGACCTTGTCGCGCAGTTGGACGATGCGGGCACCGCCGGCCAGCACCGCGTCGAGCCATTCGAGATCGCTGCGCCCGGCCGCGAGTTTTTCGCAGGAAACGGGGTAGATCGTCACCTCGTCGAGAAACCGCTGCAATCGTTCGTGGTAGAGGGTCATGTGCATGGGGTTCGGGCCTTTGCCGCTTTGCGCTTGAAAAAGGACGGGGATGCGGTATAGTACCCGATTCAGGAAGCAATTGCACGGTTTTGCTCGCACGGCTGCGGGCAGTCACGGCCCGGAGCGCGGGGCGGAAGAGAGCGGGCCGCGGATGCGTCCGCACGGCGCGCAAAGGAAGGTTCATTATGCCGCATAGCTACACCAGTGGCGGGACAGCGGAACTGCATGTCGAGGGCAAGGTCCATTCCCTGCCGATTCTCGTCGGCACCGAGGGAGAAAAGGCCCTCGACATCCGCAAGCTCCGGGCCGAAACAGGCTACATCACCCTGGACAGCGGCTTTGCCAACACCGGTTCCTGCGCGAGCAGCATCACCTTTCTCGACGGCGAGCAGGGCATCCTGAGCTACCGCGGCTATGCCATCGAGGATCTGGCCGAACACTGCACCTTTGTCGAGGTGGCCTATCTGCTGGCCCACGGCAGCCTGCCCACCCGCGAGGATCTGGCCTCCTTCAGCCACATGCTCGGCAAGTACGCCCTGATCCACGAAGACATGATCCGTTTCTTCGATGGCTTTCCGGCGAACAGCCCGCCCATGGCGATCCTCTCCTCCATGGTCAATTCGCTGTGCAGCTTCTACCCGGAGATGCTCGACAACCCCCTGGAGAACATCGACAAGATGGCGGCCCGCCTCATCTCCAAGGTGCGGACCATCGCCGCCTTTTCCTACAAGAAGTCCATGGGTCAGCCGCTCGTTTACCCGCGCCACGACCTCTCCTACTGCGCCAACTTCCTGAACATGATGTTCGATTCGCCGGTGCAGCCCTACGTGATCAACGACACGGTGGTGGCGGCCCTGAACAAGCTCCTGATCCTGCACGGCGACCACGAGCAGAACTGTTCCACCGCCACGGTGCGGGTGGCGGGCAGCGCCCGCGTGAACCTCTACGCCTCGATCTCCGCCGGGATCAACGCCCTGTGGGGGCCGCTGCACGGCGGCGCCAACCAGGCGGTGATGGAGATGCTCCAGCTCATCCACAACGAGGGGGGCAACTACCGGAAGTACATCGAGCGGGCCAAGGATGCCAACGATCCCTTCCGGCTGGTGGGTTTCGGCCACCGGGTCTACAAGACCCACGACCCGCGCAGCCGCATCATCAAGAAGGCGTGCGACGAGGTGCTCGCCGCCCTCAGGATTTCCGATCCGCTGCTGGACATCGCCAAGGAGCTGGAGGAGGTCGCGCTCCGGGACGAGTATTTCATCTCCCGCAATCTCTATCCCAACGTGGACTTCTACAGCGGCATCATCTATCGCGCCATCGGCATCCCCACCAACATGTTCACGGTGATGTTCGCCCTGGGCCGCCTTCCCGGCTGGATCGCCCACTGGAAGGAGATGTGGGACGATCCGGACTGGCGGATCAGCCGGCCGCGCCAGATCTACGTCGGCCCGCAGCGCCGGCCCTTCGTGCCCATCGAGCAGCGGGCCGGCGCTTAACCAACCGGGCGGGCGGATTTCAGATCGCCCCGCACTGGGTCTCGAAGTTGTCGCATTCCTGAAGGGTTGCGAAAGGGCAGGATTCCCGCTGGAACCACTGCCGCTTCGGGCACCAGTAACGCCCCTTGAACGGCTCGTTGCAGCCGTTTTTCGTGAGCTTCCGCCGGGTTCGTCCGCCCATCGTCACCACGTCGCCCTCTATCTCGAAGTGCCACAGTGCCATATGCGCCTCCTTGCCTGATCGGATAAGGCAGGTGCTCTCCCCTCTTACTGGAACGTATCGGCTGGAGCGGCAACGCTGATAAAGCACTTGTTGACGAACCGGGGCGGCTGTGCTAGTAGTTACTGCTTTATCGACAAAAATGTGATCCGGCCGTGGCGCCCTGAGGAGGTTCCCGGGCAGCAGCCGGTTTGCAGCATAGGAGTAACGGTGATGCGTACCGATATCGTGCATATTGGTGCCGGAGAGCTGACCTACGAGATCCGCAACATCGTCAACGTCGGCGAGAAGCTCCAGAAGCTCGGCATCAAGACCTACTGGGAGAACATCGGCGATCCGGTGGCCAAGGGCGAGGAGATCCCGCTCTGGATGAAGCAGGTGGTGGCGGACTTCGTCATGCAGGATGCCTCCTACGGCTACTGCCCCACCCGCGGCATCCTCGCCACCCGCGAGTTCCTGGCCGAACGGGTCAACCGGCGCGGCGGGGTGCGGATCGGGCCCGACGACATCATCTTCTTCAACGGCCTGGGCGACGCCATCAGCAAGGTCTTCGGCTTCCTGCGCCGCACCGCCCGCGTGGTGGTGCCCTCGCCGAGCTACACCACCCATTCCTCCGCCGAGGCGGCCCATGCCGGCGACCGGCCGGTCTGCTACCGGCTCGACCCGGCCAACCACTGGTACCCGGACCTCGACGACCTCGAAAAGCGCATCAAGTACAATCCGGCGGTGGCGGGCATTCTGATCATCAATCCGGACAACCCCACCGGCGCGGTCTATCCCGAGGAGATCCTGCGCGGCATGGTGGCCCTGGCCAAGAAGTACGACCTCTTCATCATCTGCGACGAGGTCTATCAGAACATCATCTACAACGGCCAGCAGACCCTGCCGCTTTCCGACCTGATCGGCGACGTGCCGGCCATCAACATGCGCGGCATCTCGAAGGAGATGCCGTGGCCCGGCTCGCGCTGCGGCTGGATCGAGGTGTACAACGGTCACCACGACCCGATGTTCGAGAAGTATGTCAACTCGATCCTCAATGCCAAGATGGTGGAGGTCTGCTCCACCACCCTGCCGCAGAAGGTGCTGCCGGCCATCGTCACCCACCCGGAGTACAAGGGGTATCTTGCCGAGCGGGTGGCGCGCTACGAGCGGGCCTCGAACATTGCCTACGAGACCCTGAAGGACATCGACGGCCTCATCGTCAACCGCACCAACGGCGCCTTCTACATGAGCGTGGCCTTTGAGGATGGGGTCTTGAACGACCGTCAGAGCCTGGCCATCGAGAGCAAGGATGTCCGCGCCCAGGTGGAAGAGCTGGTCGCAAAGCCCGGCACCTCGCTCGATAAGCGTTTCGTCTATTACCTCCTCGGCGCCACCGGCGTCTGCGTGGTGCCGCTCTCCTCCTTTGCCACGGAACTGCAGGGTTTCCGGGTGACGTTGCTTGAGCGCGACGAGGCAAAGTTCCGCATGATCTTCGGCATGATTGCCGACGGCATCAGGCGCTACATCAACTCCTGAACCCGGTTTTTCCCAAGGGAAAGCAAAAGCCCCCTGCCCGTTCGGGCAGAGGGTTTTTTGTTGACGTTCTCCGGAAATCTTAGGGAACAAATAGCGCTATTTTCCTTGAAGTTCTTTTTCTTTGCGTGCCCAAAGAAAAAGAACGAAAAAGAAATACCATGCTGGCCATCTGATAGTATCGTAGCCTTGAAGAGTGTCACTTTTCAACCTACCCAATCAGAGGAGGCCAGCATGGCAAAGTCAAGTGTACCAAGTCTTCGGCAGTTTGTAAGC
>JBFLYY010000239.1:0-6096 GCA_040756495.1 Thermodesulfobacteriota bacterium
CCCAATCTCGCCACCGGTGCCATCGAGATCCTGGTGAGCGAATTGCGCATCCTGAACCAGAGCCAGACCCCGCCCTTCCCGCTCGACGAGGAGACCGAGGTCTCGGAGAATCTCCGTCTCAAGTACCGCTACCTCGACCTCCGCCGGCCCGGCATGGCCGACAACCTGGTGCTGCGCCACAAGGCGAGCCAGGCGATCCGCTCCTACCTGAACGACAACGGCTTCCTCGAGATCGAGACCCCGGTCCTCACCCGCTCCACCCCGGAAGGCGCCCGCGACTACCTGGTGCCGAGCCGGGTCAACCCCGGCAAGTTCTACGCCCTGCCCCAGTCGCCGCAGCTCTTCAAGCAGCTCCTCATGGTGGCGGGCATGGACCGCTACTACCAGATCGTCAAATGCTTCCGCGACGAGGATCTGCGCGCCGACCGCCAGCCCGAGTTCACCCAGGTGGACATGGAACTCTCCTTCGTGGATGAGGAGGAGATCTTCACCATCATGGAGGGGATGATCAGCCACCTCTTCAAGGCGACCATCGGCCACGAGCCAATCACCCCCTTCCCGCGCATGACCTATGCCGAGGCGATGAGCCGCTTTGGCTCGGACAAGCCCGACACCCGCTTCGGCCTGGAACTCATCGACCTCTTTCATGAGGTGAAGAACTGCGGCTTCAAGGTCTTCCGCGACGTGGTGGAAAAGGGCGGCATGGTGAAGGCGATCAATGCCAAGGGGTGCGCCACCTTCAGCCGCAAGGATCTCGACGACCTCACCGCCTACGTGGCCCAGTTCGGGGCCAAGGGTCTGGCCTGGGTCAAGATCAAGGAGGACGGCGAATGGCAGTCCCCTATTGCCAAGTTCTTCACCGACGAGGAACGGGCGGCCATGACCCGCACCCTGGATGCAGTGCCGGGCGACCTCCTCTTCTTCGGCGCCGACACCCCGGCGGTGGTCCATGCCTCGTTAAGTGAGCTGCGGCTGGAGCTGGGCCGCCGCCTGGGCTACATCGACAAGAAAACCTTCAGCTTCGTCTGGGTCACCGACTTCCCGCTCCTGGAGTGGGATCACGAGCAGCGCCGCCACATGGCGGTGCACCATCCCTTCACCGCCCCCAAGGAAGAGGACATGGCCCTTCTCGATACCGATCCCGGCAAGATGCGCAGCCGCGCCTACGACCTGGCCTTGAACGGCACCGAGATCGGCGGCGGCTCCATCCGCATCCATCAGCCCCAGGTGCAGCAGACCGTGTTCCGGGCCCTGGGGATTTCCGACGAGGAGGCGCGGGACAAATTCGACTTCCTCTTGAAGGCCCTGGAACTGGGTGCGCCCCCCCACGGCGGCCTCGCCTTTGGCCTGGACCGGCTGATGATGATCATCGCCGGCCGCGACACGATCCGCGACGTCATCGCCTTCCCCAAGACCCAGAAGGCCACCTGCCCCCTCACCGAGGCACCCTCCTCCGTGGCACGGAAGCAGCTCACCGAACTCTCCCTGCGGCCGGACTGGAAGGAGGAGAGAAAAGAATAACGCAAAGTCGCAGAGGGTGTTCCGTTCAACCCTTCGCGCCTTGGCGTCTTTGCGTTGTTCTGTTGTCTTAGCTGAGAAAATCGGCCACGATCTCCCGGATCTGCGCTTCCGGGTCGTGGCGTAGCGTTGCCAGCAGGGCGAGTGATTCCGGGGTATTGATAAGGCCGAGGATGTTCGCCGCCTCGCCGCGAATCCAGGGGGTGGGCTCGGCAAGCAATGGCCTGAGCGAAGGGATCGCCAGCACCACCTCGTGGGGCCGCTCGCTGGCCATCGCCTCGAAGAGCACCGCTACGCCCATGCGCACCATGAAGCGCTCGTCGCGCAACAGCTCGCCGGTGAAACGGTAAAGCGACGGCTCCTGGCGCACCATGGCCATGATGTTCTCCACGTGGCCCATTTCAAGAAAATCGGCCATCACCTGCCGCAGCTCCTGATCCATATCCATTTCCCCAGCCATCCCTCCTCCCCCGTGAAAAGGCCCGGCGCCGCCAGGCCCAAGTCATTGCCTGCCGTCATACCGGTTTTTCACCGGTTCTGTCAATGTCCTCGCCCCGCCATGGGTCAGGCGCAACCCCATCGCCACACCACGATGTGGCACCAAGGACAGCGGGCGCCCACGTGCCTTGCCGCAAACCAACACAGCGCATTTCCGGGAAAAATTACACCTGCCCCCTTGTGTCGATCCCCTTGACCCCTTTCTTCTTCCCCCCTACTATAAGAGTGGCAATGAAGACCTGTTCCATTGTCGCCGCACACGCGGTCTCTTGTTGACGCCGGAGCACGCGGCGCGGCAACGAACAGGGCCCATGTTGCACTGAAAACCTACCTCGGAGGAAAAGGCTTGAAAGCAATGGGGGTTGCCCGGCTCGTGTGCGTTACGGCCGCCACCGTCCTTGCCGTCGCGCCAACAGCGACGGCAAAAGAGGGAGCGGTCAGGGGGGTGGTGAAGGACGGCTCGCAACAGGCGGTGGCTGGCGCCATGGTGTATCTCGTGCCTGCCGCCGATGTGGTCAAGCTCGGCAAGGCCCCGTCCATCGAAATCCGCAAAGATGTACCCAACGACGAGCCGCTGGAGGACAACCTTGCCACCGGCAGGGACAAATACGCCAAAGGCACCACGGACAAGAAAGGGGCCTTTACCATCGGCAAGGTGGCTGATGGCAAGTATTTTGTCTATGTAGAGCCCATGGACGGCAAATACCTGCCCGGCGGCGATCTCTCCGCCAAGTCAAAAACAGCGGCAGAGCTGACCGCAAAGCCGCTCGCCATTCAGGTTTCCGGCAAAACGCCGGCCGATGCCACCTTTGTCGGCAGCTCCACCTGTCTCAAGTGCCACAACGGCTACAAGGACATGACCAAAACCCTCCACAAGATCGGCATCAGCGTGATCGACAAACCGGGCAAGCTGCAGGACCATTCCCGGTTCCCCAACTTCAACGAGGGGCTGAAACGGCTCTCGGCCGGAACCAGGTTCTACTTCTCCGGCTTCGACAAGGGCCGGGGCTTCGACAAGTATCTCATCTCGGAAAAGGCGCCGGCCGACGCCGCTTCGGTGGATTTCACCGCGACCTTCTTCCGGGATGCGGACGGCAAGCTCAAGTTCCGCACCGAGAACGTCAAGGATCCCGCCGATACGCCGCGCGTCTATACCGTGGAAATGACGTATGGCGGCGGTCTCTACAAGCAGCGCTACCTCTACCGCTCCGGCAACAGCCTCTTCCCCTTTGTCCAGTACAACCCGGCCGGGGATGAATCCTTCGACGATCGGACCCGCAAGCCCTGGCGCGACTACCATGCCGACTGGCTCTTCAATGCCGAGACGAAAAAGCTGACGGATCCGCCAACGAAAAAGTCCTTCGAATCCGAGTGCGCCTCCTGCCACTACAACGGCTACAGCCTCACCCCCACCGTGGGCGGCGGCTTCGTGGCCGGCGCGGTCAACGACCCCAACGGCGAGGCGGACATCGACGGCGATGGCGTGCCCAACGAGTTGAACATCGGCTGCGAGGCCTGCCATGGCCCCGGCTCTGCCCACGCGAAATCGGCCAGGGCCGACAAGTCGGCCACCATCGTCAACCCCCGCAAGCTGGCCTCGGAACGGGCCACGGTGATCTGCGACCAGTGCCACAGCCGGCCCCAGGGCAACCTGAAGAACGACCAGCCGGTAAGCAAGGAAAACCGGATGCTCATCCCGGGGATCAGCCGCAACGACTACCTGATCCACCATACCACCAGGGAAGATGCGGCCCAGAAGGACTTCTGGGGCGATGGCGTCCATTCCAAGTCTCATCACCAGCAGGGCACCGACCTGATCCGCTCGAAGAAGTACATCAACGGCAACCGGCTCATGACCTGTACCGATTGCCACGATCCGCACGGCAAGAGCGGGGTCACGCACCAGCTCCGGCAGGAGGTGCGGGACGGCAAGAATTCCCTCTGCGCCAGTTGCCACAAGGGAGTCAACGTCACGTCCCATACCGCCGCCAAGGTCGGCATGGAGCATGAACAGATTCATTGCGTTGACTGCCATGTGCCCAAGACCATGCAGACCGGCGCCGGGCTCGGCAAAGGGCTGGTCCGGAAGGATGGCAAGAATTACTGGGTGAATGACATCTCTTCCCATCTCTTCGACGTGCCGCGCAAGAACAACAAGGCCGTGGCCGGGATTGAGCCGGGCAAGGCGATGCCGATCCCGTACACCAATGGCTGCGGGGGCTGTCATGACGTCGAAAAACTGTAAACCGCCGGCGCTGTTGCCATAGCGGGACAGCGTCCGCTTTCTGAGCAAAAGGGGATGCCCGCTGGGGTATCCCCTTTTTGCATTTTCTTGCTATTTTCCGCCATCCTGCTACGTTATGCCCCATGACCGCCCGGCAGTTCGACCCGCTCAACGACCGGTTGAGCCGCGACATCAGGAACCAACTCTCCGTGGCCTTTGCCGAGGCGCAGGAGAAAGGAACCATGGCCCCGGTCGAGGAAGTGGCGGCGCGCTCTCGGGCTTCCGATCTGGCTCCGGCGTACGAGGCCTACATCGCCGACCGCCTGAACCGCTACCGGCAGGCGTTGCGGACCATGACCGCCGACAGGGCGAAGACGCCTTTCTCCCGCGCCCTGCTGCTCTGGGATCTGGGCCTCTTCTTCGAGGTGCATGAAATCCTCGAACATTCCTGGCACAAGGCCTGCGGGCCGGAAAGGGAGATACTCCAGGCAATGATCCGGGCCGCCGGAATGTACATCAAACTCGCCATGGGACAGCCGGAAGCGGCGCGCAAGATGGCAACCAAGGCACTGGCGGTCCTGGAGCGACACCGGGCGCTGCTGGAGACCACGTTGCCCTTGAACCGGCTCCTTGCCGCCCTCAAATCCGTTGACCCGAACCCGCCCAAACTGTATAGAATCCCAACGGAGCCCTATGACCATGCCGCCGATCTTTGACCCCTCAAGCCCGATCTTCTGGCAACGCATCGGTGTCGCCTTCCTCTGCGGCGGCATCATCGGCCTGGAGCGCCAACTCCGCGGGAAGCCGGCAGGCATCCGCACCAGTATCCTCATCTGCCTTGGCACCGAGGTCTTTGTCGGCCTGGGCCATTTGCTCTCCTTTGACCACGGGGGCGATCCCAGCCGGGTGGTGGGCCAGGTGGTCACCGGCATCGGTTTTTTGGGCGCCGGCGTCATCATGGCCAGGGAAGGGCTGGTGCATGGCGTCACCTCGGCGGCGGTAATCTGGGTGCTGGCCGCCATCGGTTCGGCCATCGGCCTCGGCTATGAATTGGGCGCCATCGCTCTCTCCATCATGACCGTTGTCGTGCTGACCGGCATGGAACTCATCGAAAGCCGGGTGCTCCATCTGCGGGAAGAGCGGCACATCGTCCTGCCGTTCCGGCGACGCCACGACGATTCGTCGCCCCGCCACGATCCGCGATAACCAAAAACCACTCAGGAAAACATGTCCGAATCCAACCTGCCTCCCTTTGTCCAATTCCTTCTCAAGCCGGCAAGCTACCCCCATCCGGCCGCCGAGGTAAAACTGGTCCAGACCCACATCTCCTACGTCTTTCTGGCCGGCGACTTTGTCTACAAGCTCAAGAAGCCGGTGAACTTCGGCTTCCTCGACTTCACCACCCTGGAGAAACGCAAGCACTTCTGCGAGCAGGAACTGCTCCTGAACCGCCGCCTCTGCCCCGACCTCTACCTCGGCATCGTCACGGTGAACGAAGAGAATGGCATGCTCGCCTTAAATGGTCCAGGCGAGGCGGTGGAATACGGGGTCAAGATGGCGCGGATGCCGGAAGAGGGGATGATGGCCAACTTCATCGGGAGCGGCAAACTCGACCGGGCGATGATCGACCGGATCGTCGATATCCTCGTGCCCTTCTACCAGAAGGCCGAGGGCGGGGAGGATATCCGCCAGTTCGGCACCGCCAGGGCGGTGAGCGTCAACATCCTGGAAAACTTCGAGCAGACTCAAGGGTTCATCGGCTGCCCCTCCTTAAGCCAGCAGCAGTTCGACACCATCAGCAGCTACGCCAAGGGGGTGCTCAACCAGGAGGCGCGCTTTGCAGAACGTATTGCTGC
>JBFLYY010000240.1:0-3895 GCA_040756495.1 Thermodesulfobacteriota bacterium
CACACCCCCTTTGCCACGCCGCTCGTCACTCCGCACAAAATCGGCATCGACACCGGCGCCGGCTACGGCCGGCTGCTCACCGCCGTGGAACTGCCGGCCGTGCGCTTCCACCACGCCGCCTGAACCACCCGCCCCCGGCGCTCACGCCTCGCCCAGGGCCCGCTTGATCGAGGCCTTCAGTTCCTTGATCTTGACCGGCTTGGGGAAGAAATCGTGCACGTCGTCCCGCAGGGCCTCGATGGCCACCTCCAGGTTGGCAAAGGCGGTAATCATAATCACCACCACGCCGGGATAGAGCTTCTTCACGGTGCGCAGCACCTCCAGGCCGTCCACCCCCTTCATCTTGAGATCGGTGACCACCACGTCGAACCGCCGTTCCTCAAGCCGCTTCAAGGCCGTCTCGCCATTGAGGAAGGTCTCCACCTCGTAGCCGTCCTGCTCGAAGGAGAGTTTGGCCATGTCGCCCACGATCTTCTCGTCGTCAATGACCATAATGCTATGCTTCGCCATCGTCACACCTCTTGAGTTTTTTGCAACTGGGCAGGGTAATCACAAAGGTGGTCCCGACGCCAACCTGGCTCGTCACCCGGATATTCCCCTGATGATTTTTGATGATCCCGTAACTGACCCACAGGCCGAGGCCGGTGCCGGATTCCTCCTTGGTGGTGAAGAACGGATCGAAGATGTGTTCGAGAAACTCCGGGGCAATGCCCTTGCCGTTGTCGGCGATCTCGATTTCGATCTCATCCTCCCCGGCGAGATAGCGGGAGGTGAGCCGCAGTTCGCCGCCCTGGCCCATGGCCTGGATGGCGTTGGTCACCATGTTGACCAGCACCTGCTGGATCTGATGCTCGTCGATGTAGATGTCCGGCAGGTCGTCGGCCAGGAGCAGCCTGATCCTGATGTTCGAAATGTCGAGCATGTTCTGCACCAGGGAGAGAATCTTCTGGATCACCTGGTTGGCCGCGGCCCGGGCCAGGTGCTGCTCCTTGGGCTTGGCGTAATCGAGCAGGTTGTGGATGATGAGCCGCAGCCGCTCGGTCTCCTCATCGACCCGGACCATGAAACCGATCCGCTCCTCCCGGCTGAGGCCGTCGTACACCTCGGCATAGGTCTGGGCGATCATCGAGATGTTGTTCAAGGGGTTGTTGAGTTCATGGGCCACGCCGGCCACCAGCACCCCGAGGGAGGCGAGCCGCTTCGACTGCACGATCTCCTGTTCCCGTTTCCGCAGCTCCCCGGCCATGGCGTTGATGGCGCTCATCACCGCCCCCATCTCGTCGCCCGACGGTTTCCCTTCGATCCGCTGGTAGTTGCCCTTCGAGATCGAACGAGTGAGATCGACGATCTTGCGCAGCGACTGGCCGATGTTGTGGACAGTCAGGTAGCTGAAGAAAAAGGCAAAGAGCACCACCGCCCAGAAGGAGTAGAGCAGGATATTCTTGGAGTGGACGATGATCGCCCCGATGCGTTCGCTCTCCAGCGCGGTGATGTTTTCGGAGAAGGTCTTGAGGTTCTGCCCCGTCTGCCGCAACTTGTGCCGGGCCACGGGGTCAGGGGGGCGGTCGCTGTCGAGCGAGGCGACCAGGACGGCGTACTGCTCCAGGTAGCCCTGGAGCCGGTCGTACTTCTCGGTGCCCACCGCCCGGGTGATGTCGTGGCGGAGTTGCAGGAGGGTGGTGCCGGTCTGCTCGATCTTGCCGCGGATGTTGGCCAGGGCCTCGGCATCGCCGTAAAGGAAGTAGTTTTTTTCCGCCAGCCGCATCTCGAGAAAGGTGGCGTTCAGCCCTTCGGCGATGACGGTGAAGCGGAATTTGGTCAGGATCTGGTTCAAGTTCTGCAGGGCAAAGCTGCCGATCAGCACGATGAGCAGGATGTGCACCGCATTGGAAAGATAGATCTTGTGTTCGATCTTCATGATTTTTCCCCCGCCAGGACGGCGCTCCGGGTCTCGGGCAGCTCCGCCTGTTCCTTGCGCACCGGGAGATACCAGCGGCCGCCGTCGACGACCATCAAGAGGCCGATCGCGATCAGCATCGCGTCAAAGATGGTGCGCCATTCCAACCCGAAATACCCGATGAGGCCGATACCGATGCTGACAAAGGCCACACCGGTACGGATAAAGGCCAAGCCGGTGCGGGCCCGCGCATAGATGGTCCGGTAGCAGCCGGCGATGGTGCGCTGCCCCGCAAGAACATTGCGTTCCCTGGCCAGATGGGTGCGCTCCCGGCTGGCCGGCGCCGGATAGAGAATGGTGCAGTAATTGGCCAGCAGGTCGCCGAGGCGGGCCAGCATGGTCTCCTTGATGCGGACCGGACCGGCGGCATGGTCCAGGTTCTGGTAGTTTTCGAGAAAACTCAAGGTGGCACCCGTCACCTCCACCAGGGTCTGGTGGCGCGGCGGAGTCATCCGCGAGCGCCGCACCCGGATATAGATGGGCAGGGCCGCGAAAAGCAGAACGAGACCGAGGGCCATGACGCTGTAGGCAACCAGCGGCGGGACGCCGAAAGCGTGATTGCCGAGCAGGGTTCGGGAGATGGTGCTCAGCGCCAGGCCCAACCGGACAAAGGCCAGGGCGGTGCGGGCCTTGGCCAGATCGGTGCGGTAGCAGGCCATTCTGGTCCGCCACTGGGCCATGGTATTGCGCCAGAAGGCCAGACCGGTCCGCTCCGTGCCGATGAGCAGGCCGGGCGGGGCGTGGAGGAAATCCTGAATATACCAGGCGATGTCGTCGGGCAGAGCGACCCGGAACTCGTGGGGGCCTGGGCCGAAGAGCCGCGCCACCTCGGCGCGCATGGCCGGATCGGAAGGGTCGCTGGCGGCGATGACGATGGCCCCTTCGGCTTCCCGGATCACCGGGAACCAGCCGCGCCGCGCCAGTTCGCTGCCCGAGACGCCGGTCAGCAACTCCGGCGGCACCGGCAGCCGTTCGTCGTATTCGCTGGCCGCGCAGCGATAATGGCGGCACAAGGCGTCGAGCAACTCCTCGCGCGGCACGCCGTATTCCTCGTGGAGAACCCTGGCCAGCGGCACGCCGCGCCAGGCCGCGCCCCGGGCCGCCTCGGCCAGGAGCGCGGCCCGCTCCGGGGCCAATCCCCGAAAGGGTTCCATCAACAGCGCGCTCTCATCCTTCGCCATGGTCGAATACCACCTTGTGCCAGAAGCGGGCCGGGGTGCCGTAATCGGGGATGACGATCTCCATCTCCCCGTAGCAGTAAGGGAACTGCCGCCGGGTCCGTTCGGCGGGAATGCTCCAGACAAAACCATCGGCCACCAGCAGCAGGCCGGCCGCCATCATGGCGTACTCGAAGAGGATCCAGCCAAGGGCGGCGCCCTTGGGGAAGTAGAGCAGAAAGGCCAGACCGATGGCAAAGAGGCTCAGACCGGTGCGGATGAAGGCAAAGCCGGTACGGGCGCGGGCCATGAGGGTGCGCAGCCTCGCCATCACGTTGCGGCGCTCGGCCAGCACCGTGCGCTCCAGGGCAACCCCGGTGGTGGCCCAGATCCCCGGCGCGTGCGAACTTTTGACCGGCAGGACCATCGGGTTGACCTCCGCTCCCGGCCGCGCGTGGCGATGGGGAAAGAAATAATCCCAGATGGTGGACTCCTTCGCCTTGTCCCGCACCGAGGCCAGCCCCTCCACCCCGGCCTTGCGGCCCCGGGCATACCAGAGAAAACCCTCCAGCGCCATCAGGCCGCCGATGCCGATCAGCACGAGATCGAAGAGCAGCCAGCGGCTGGCGTGAAACTGGCGCAGGAGGCCGAGTCCGAGGCTGACAAAGGCGAAGCCGGTGCGGGTAAAGGCCAGGCCGGTGCGGACCTTGGCCATCCTGGTGCGGTAACAGGCGAGCACCGTCCGCTCCTCGGCCAGATCGGTCCGGTCGCTGGCCAGATA
>JBFLYY010000241.1:0-5014 GCA_040756495.1 Thermodesulfobacteriota bacterium
TTCCGCTACCAGGTGGATTTCGGCCAGGCCGACGCCACCCGGGCGTTGCAGACCCTGCACGGCAAGCTCTACCGCTTCGGGGTCAAGGTCTTTGTCCACTTCCTCCACTAGCCAGTCGCCGGCCGTGCAGAGCGCCCTCGACCGCATTGAGCGCGGCCTTGCCCGTCGCAAGCTCGACGCCCTCCTTGTCACCCAGCCGGAGAACCGCCGCTATCTGAGCGGCTATACGGCCACCGACCACTCCATTGCCGAGACCTCTGGCATCCTCCTGATCCTCGCCAACGGCAAAACGCCCTATCTGCTCACCGATTCCCGCTACGAGCTGCAGGCCCGGGCCGAGGCCAAGGGCTTCCGCGTCAAGCTCTACCCCCGCGGCTTCTTCGTTCTGCTGCGCCGGCTGCTCGGGAGCGAGAAGATCAAGCACCTCGCCTTCGAGAGCCATTACTTCCTCCACTCCACGGCCCAGACCCTGGAGAAGCTGGCCAAGGAAAAACGGGTGACCCTTGCGCCGCTGACCGGCCTGGTGGAGGAGCTGCGCCTCCAGAAGAGCGGCGAGGAGCTGGCCAGGATCGAGGCTGCGGTGCGGATGAACGAGGCGGTCTTTGCCGAGGTGTACCGCGCCATGCGGCCGGGGCAGACGGAAAAGGAGATTGCGCACCGCATCGAGAACGCCATGCGGGCCCACGGCGCCGAAGGGCCGAGTTTCGACACCATTGTCGCGGCCGGCCCCAACGGGGCCCTGCCCCATGCCGTGCCCACCGACCGCCCCATGGAGAAGGGCGAGCCGATCATCATCGACATGGGGCTGCGCCTCAATGGCTACTGTTCCGACATGACCCGCACCGTGGTGCTCGGCACCCCGGACAGCCGCGCCGTGGCCATGATCCGCCTGGTGCGCAAGGCGCAACTCGCCGGCCAGAAGGCCCTCAAGGCCGGGGTGAGCGGCCTGGTGGTGGACCGCGCGGCCCGTTCGGTGATCGAACACGCGGGCCACGGCGACCATTTCGGCCACGGCCTCGGCCACGGGGTGGGGCTCAACGTCCACGAGGGGCCGTCCCTCAGCTACCGCAACCGCAAGCAGCTTTTGCCCAACATGGTGGTCACCGTGGAGCCCGGCGTCTATCTGCCCGGCTGGGGCGGGGTGCGCCTTGAGAACATGGCGGTGGTCGAGGAGAAGGGCTGCCGCATCCTCAATCACGACACCACCTTTCTCGACATTTAAGGAACTCCATGCGTCCGAACCAGCGCGGCTATGACCAACTGCGGCCCCTTGTTATCGAGCCGGGCTTTCAGCCCCATGCCTACAGCTCGGTGTGCATTTCCCTGGGCGGTACGAGGGTGGCCTGCGCCGTGAGCCTGGAGGAGGCAGCGCCGCCATTCCTCAAGGGCAGCGGCCAGGGGTGGATCACCGCCGAGTACGGCATGCTGCCCTGCGCCACCCATACCCGCAGCCAGCGCGAGGCAGCGAAGGGGCGCAGCGGCCGCACCTATGAGATCCAGCGCCTCATCGGCCGCTCGCTCCGCACCGTGGTCGATCTTGCGACCTTAGGGGAGATCACCCTGCGGGTGGATTGCGACGTCCTCTCCGCCGACGGCGGCACCCGCACCGCAGCCATCACCGGCGGCGCCCTGGCCTTGAGGCAGGCGATCTGCCGGATGCACACCGAGGGCCGCCTTGCCACATTGCCTTCCCTCGTGCCGGTGGCTGCGGTGAGCGCTGGGATCGTCAATGGCGTACCCCATCTCGATCTCGAATACAGCGAGGACAGCGCGGCGGAGGTGGATGCCAACTTCGTCATGACCGGCGCGGGCCACTGGGTGGAGATCCAGTCCACGGCCGAGGGCGCCCCTTTCACCGACGAGCAGTTCACGGCCTTGGCCAGCCTGGCCCGCAAGGGGATTGGCGAGCTGCTCTCCTGGTGGGAGCAATGAGTTCCCCCTATCGTCTCCTTAAGCAATCGAGCGAGTGCGCCGCCCGCCTGGGCGAGGTGCAGACCCTCCACGGGATCGTGCCCACCCCCATCTTCATGCCCGTGGGCACCCAGGCCACGGTCAAGGGCGTCACCCCGGAGAACCTCAAGGAACTGGGTGCGAGGATCATCCTCGGCAACACCTACCATCTCTACATCCGGCCCGGCCACGAATTGATCCGCCGCTTTGGCGGGCTCCACCAGTTCATGCACTGGGATGGCCCCATCCTCACCGACAGCGGCGGCTTCCAGATTTACAGCCTGAAGGATCTGGCCAGGATCACCGAACAGGGCGCCACCTTCCGCTCGCACCTCGACGGCAGCAAGCTCTCCCTCACCCCGGAGAGCGCGGTGGCGGTGCAGGAGGCATTGGGGAGCGACATCATGATGTGCCTCGACACCTGCATCCCTTACCCGGCCAGCCGGGAAGAGGCGATCAAGGGCACCGACCTCACCACCCGCTGGGCCAAGCGTTCCCGCGCCGCGCAGCAGGCAACCGGGCAGCTCCTCTTTGGCATCGTCCAGGGCGGCATGTACCCGGACCTCCGCACCCAGGCCCTGGAGGCGCTCATTGAGATCGGCTTCGACGGCTACGCCCTGGGCGGCCTCTCGGTGGGCGAGCCCGAGGAGGTGATGTACGACCTCACCGAGCAGATCGCCCCCACGATGCCGGCCGACCATCCCCGCTACCTCATGGGGGTGGGCACCCCGGAAAACCTCATCGAATCCGTATGGCGCGGCATCGACATGTTCGACTGCGTGATGCCCACCCGAAACGCCAGAAACGGAATGCTCTTTACTTCGCAGGGCAGGGTTGTTATAAAAAACGCACGCTATCAGGACGATCCCCTGCCGGTGGACGAGGAATGCGGCTGCTACACCTGCCGGAACTACTCCCGGGCCTATCTGCGCCACCTCTACATGGCCCGCGAGATTCTCTCCTCCCATCTCAACACCATCCACAACCTGCACTACTTTGTGGGGCTCATGGCAGGGGCGCGGCAGGCGATCAGGGAGGATCGGTTCGCGGCGTTCCGCAAGGAATTTTATGCCAAACGGGCGGCGGCTGACGCCGACGTGGTTTAAGCAATCATCAACGAGGAGGGTATCATGACAGGTATCGCATATGCCGCCGACGCGGCTCCGGCAGCGGCAGGCGGCGGATTCGGGGCATTCATCCCGCTCATTCTCATCTTTGTGATCTTCTATTTTCTGCTGATCCGGCCGCAGCAGAAGAAGGCCAAGGAGCACCAGCAGTTTCTGGCCAATTTGAAGAAAGGCGATGCGGTCATCACCAGCGGCGGCCTCTACGGCACCATCACCGGGATGACCGACACGGTGGTGACGCTTGAGATCGCCGACAACGTGCGGGTGAAGGTGGCGCGCGGCTACGTGCTCGGGCCGGAGAAAGCAGCCGGCGGCGAGACCCCGGCCGAGGGTGGCTCCTGCAAGATCGGCGGTGGTTGAGCCAAGTAATAACCTCGTCGGCGACGAGAGATGTATGTGCAAGGCCCGGCTGCGATTCCAGCCGGGCCTTTTTTGGGTTCTTCCGGGAAGTCAGTGGGTAACCGCCATGCACCAGGAGATCATGGTCCTGTTTGAGCAAGCCGTTCTGATTTTGCCGGCGTTGGTTTTCATGCTACACTCGCCTCCAGGAAACCAGGAGGCGTACCATGCGCGATACCGATCTTTACCGGCACTTGTTGGGCCTTGTGGCCCCGTGGTCTGTTGAACGGGTGGAGCTTGACATTGCCACCCAGCGGGTTGATGTCTGGGTGGAGCATCCCAAGGGGCACAAATGGCCGTGTCCGGAGTGCGGCCAGGAAGGGTCGTTGCACGACCATGCGGAGGAGAGGGTCTGGCGCCATCTGGACAGTTGCCAGTTCCAGACCTTCCTCCACTCGCAGCCGCCCCGGATGAACTGTTCGAAGCATGGAGTTCGGCAGGTAAAGTTGCCGTGGGCGGAGCCGCACTCTCGCTTTACCTTGCTGTTTGAGCGTTTTGCCATCGACGTGCTCAGGCAGACCAATACCCAGGCGGCCAGAGAGATTCTCGGCATCAGTTGGGATGAAGCGTGGCACCTGATGGAAAGAGCGGTCAACAGAGGCATGAGCCGCAAGCCGGCAGAGGTTGTTCCGCTGCTGGGAGTGGATGAAAAAACGGCTGGCAAGGGGCAGCAGAACTACGTCACCATCATCAGCGATCTGGAGAACAGCAAGGTGGAAGGGGTGACCTTTGGCCGCGACAACGTCAGCCTTGAGAGCTATTTCGACAGCCTGACTGAAGAGCAACTTGCCGGAATCGAGGCGGTGGCCATGGACATGTCCAAGTCGTATATCTCCGCGACCTGCAAGAAGTTGCCCAATGGGCGGGACAAGATCGTCTTTGACCGCTACCACCTGATGCAGCATATCAACCAGGCGGTGGATACGGTCAGGAAAGAGGAGCATAAAGCGCTGGGCAAGGGGTCGGTGCTGGCCGGCACCAAATACGTCTGGCTCTATGCCTACGAGAACCTGCCCGACAGACATTGGCCTACTCTCTGGCAACTGCGGGCGGGTGACCTGAAGACCGCCCGCGCCTGGGCGATCAAGGAGAACATCCGCCACCTGTGGAGCTACAAGAGTCAGGTTTGGGCCGAGAAATTCTGGAAGAAGTGGTACTTCTGGGCCACCCACAGCCGGCTGGAACCGATCAGGAAAGCGGCCAAGACCTTGAAGGACCACTATTATGGAATCGCTAACTTTTTCAGGCATCGGATCAGCAACGGGCCGGCCGAGGGAATCAACTCCAGGATCGAAACCCTCTGGAAATCGGCCTGCGGCTTTCGCAACAAGGAGCGGTTCAGGACAGTGATACTTTTTCATCTCGGTGGTCTCGACCTGTACCCCGCTACCCACTGACTTCCCGGAAGAACCCGAAAAAAGCAAAGGCCGCGGGGATCACCAGGCTGCCGCCCAGGATCACCTCGGCGAACTCGTTGGCCGAGGCGGCGGTGAGGCCCGAGAGGGCCACGTCGTCGTTCTTCTTGAGGTAGCTTGCGT
>JBFLYY010000242.1:0-2999 GCA_040756495.1 Thermodesulfobacteriota bacterium
TGTGGTGGCGTCCTTTTTTCCTCTCTTCTTGTAACAAATTTATTTGACAGCGCTTTTTCGAAAATTATACCATTTCACATGGTGCGCGGCCTGGAAGACTCTTCCGGTTGCCAGGCTGCGGCCGGATCATGCCGCTGAACCCTTGTCCCGTGGGAAGGAAAAGGGGGAATCGAGAGGAGGTGCCGGAAATTCTCCGGCAAAACGACAACCAGCAAGGAGAGGATGTATGATCAGATTGATGCGGAAATTCAGTTCGCTGGCCCTGGTTGCAACGCTTGCGGTATCGCTGACGGCCGTCACGGCCCGGGCCGAACTCAAGCTGGGCGTGCTTGCCAAGCGCGGCGCCCCCCAGGCCATGACCCAATGGGGGCCCACCGGCGAGTATCTTTCCGCCAAGATGGGTGAGCCGGTGACCATTGTGCCCCTCAAGTTCGAGGCCATCGAGCCCATGGTCAAGGAGGGCAAGGTGGACTTCGTCCTCGCCAACTCCGCTTTCTATGTGGGCCTGGAAGACAAGTACAAGGCCAAGGCCATCGTCACCATGATCAACTCCCGCGAGGGCAAGGCGCTCGACAAGTTCGGCGGCGTCATCCTCGCCAAGGCGGGCAGCCCCATCAACACCCTGGCCGATCTCAAGGGCAAGAAATTCATGATCGTGGACCGGAAATCCTTTGGCGGCGCGCACATGGCGTGGAAGGTGTTGAAGGACAACGGGATCGACCCGGAGAAGGACTTTGCCGCCTTTGTCGAGGGCGGCAAGCATGACAACGTGGTGCTGGCGGTGCTGAACGGCTCGATGGACGCGGGGACGGTGCGCAGCGACACCATGGAGCGCATGCAGGCCGAGGGCAAGATCAAGATGAGCGATTTCAAGATCATCAACCAGGTGAAGGATGACTTCCCCTTTGTCCACAGCACGCCGCTCTATCCCGAGTGGCCCATCGCCGCGGCGGCCCATGTGAAGCCGGACGTCGCCGCCAAGATGGCCGCGGCCCTGAAGGCGATGCCCAAGGACTCGCCGGCGGCCAAGGCGGGGAACGTCGTCGGTTGGGCGGCCCCTGCCAACTACGCGCCGGTGCGGGAACTGATCAAGAAGCTCGGGGTCGCCGGCGAGTAGGGGCTCGTGGCACCCGCGACGACGGCAATCGCATCGTCCAGGCCGGTTCCCTCGGGACCGGCCTGGACCTATTTATGACCTCAGCAAGCGGAGAGTGAGAGCATGGCCAAGATGAAACGGGGCATCGCGGCGAAGTTCATCCTGATCGCCTCGGGATTGATGCAAGCGCTGATGATCGGCCTGATCGCCGTCATCATCGCCGGCGCCTATAAGTTGCAGAAGGAGCAGGTGCGGACCTTTGTCGATACCCTGCAGAAGGAAAGGAAACAGGAAGAGACCCTCCTTGAAGCGGGGCGGCGGCAGAAGGGCGAGGCCCTGGCCAATCTGCTCGCCCAGTCCTCGCCCGGATTCATCATGGGTTACGATTTTACCACCCTGCAGGGCATGGCGCAGAGCGCCACCGCCGACCCGGAGATCGCGAGCGTCGTCTTCCTCGGCAAGGATGGCAAGGAGCTGGCGGCGGTCAAGAAAGGGCAGAGCCGCGAGTCTCTCAAAAAGGAGATCCTCTTCGAGGGGCAGTCCATGGGCGCGGTGGAGATCGGCCTCGACGACACCCATATCCGCAAGAACATGGATGAACTGGGAGGGCGCATCGCCAAACTTCAGGAGGAAGCGGAGTCGGCCATGACCGCCTCCGCCGTGAAGCTCGGCTTCGGCGTCTTCGTGGCCGCCGGCCTGGTGGTCATCGTCATGTGCGTCGCCATCTACTGGACCGTGACCCATTTCATCATCGCCCCGATGAACCGCGTCATCGGCGGCATCGACGAGAGCGCCAACCAGGTCACCTCCGCCTCGGTGGAGCTTTCCTCCACCAGCAATCAACTGGCGGATGGCGCCGCCCGGCAGGCCGCCTCGCTGGAAGAGACCTCCGCCTCGCTGGAGGAGGTCTCCACCATGACCCGCCAGAATGCCGACAACGCCGACCAGTGCAACGGCCTGATGCGCGAGGTCAATACCGTGGTGGAGAAGGCCAACCAGTCCATGGCCGCCCAGACCGTGGCCATGGAGGAGATCACCAGGGCGAGCGAGGAGACATCGAAGATCATCAAGACCATCGACGAAATCGCCTTCCAGACCAACCTGCTGGCCCTGAACGCGGCGGTGGAAGCGGCGCGGGCCGGCGAGGCCGGAGCGGGCTTCGCGGTGGTGGCCGACGAGGTGCGGAATCTTGCCATGCGGGCCGCCGAGGCGGCCAAGAACACCGCCGACCTCATCGAGGGCACGGTGAAAAAGGTGCACGAGGGCGAATCGCTGGTGGTGCAGACCAACGAGGACTTCGCCCTGGTGGCCGAAAAGGCCGCCAAGGTCGGGGCGCTGGTGGCGGAGATCGCCGCGGCCTCGAAGGAACAGAACCACGGCATCACCCAGGTGAACCAGGCGGTGCTGGAGATCGACAACGTGACCCAGCAGACCGCGGCCAGTTCGGAAGAGGCGGCCAGCGCCTCGGAGGAGCTTTCCGCCCAGGCCGCCCATCTGAAGCGGCTGGTGGAGGAATTGGAGGAGTTGATCAGCGGCAGCAGGGGGGTGGGCAAGTCCCGGCTGGCCCTGGTGGCCGACAAGCTGAAGCGGCCCGCCATCCTTGAGCGCGGTCCTCGTCCCACCCTGGCGCCGCCGGCTGCGAAAGCGGCCAAGCCGGAGGTCAGGAAGGCCGTCGCCAAGCCGGCCCTGAAGGCCCCGGCGGCCAAGGCTCCGGCAGCCAAGACTTCGGCCGGGGCCAGGCCCGAAGAGGTGATCCCCTTCGGCGACGAGGAGTTTCAGGACTTTTAGGAAAGGTTGGTGCGCGAGGAATCTTCGGCGGCAGGGTCAGTCGGTGGCCCTGCCGTTTTTTCGTTCCGGCCTCGGGCAAACGTTCGCTTCGCCGCCACCGGCGCAAGACGCGGCG
>JBFLYY010000243.1:0-5763 GCA_040756495.1 Thermodesulfobacteriota bacterium
GAATCCTCTGGGTGTAGAAGAGGACGCGCTCGGTCAGGGTGGTCTTGCCCGAGTCGATGTGGGCGCTGATCCCGATGTTGCGGACTTTTGACAGGTCTTTCATGATTCCTTCCTCACCGAATCCGTTTCACAGTTGGGCCAGGCATGGCCCTCATCAAATCCGAATAATTCCTTACCGGGACAATGAAAAACGGCCCACAACGAGGCCGTTTCCACGGTACTTTTTCAGAACCGGCACTTTTACCCCTTGCCCCCAAGGCTGTCAAGGGAAAAATTCGCTGCAACCGCACGCAGTTAGTGGAAATGACAGAGGAGGCGCACAGCCGGCCCGGCGGCCGCTCGTCCTCCGCGGCGTGCGCCGGGACGGCTAGAGGAATTCCTCGAAGTAGTCGAGATCCTTGTGGAAGGTCTCTTCCAGGCTGGCCAGGGCAGCCACCGCCGCCATGAGGCAGAGGGAGCCGACCAAAAGCGCGCTGCCGGCAAGTCCCAGCGCAGGGCGGCAGAACTGGAAGAGCATGGTGATGGGCACCACCATGCCGCGGACGAAGTTCGGGACCGTGGTGGCCACCGTGGCCCTGAGGTTGGTGCCGAACTGCTCCGCCGCCACGGTGACGAAGATCGCCCAATAGCCCACGCCAAAGCCGAGGAAGGCGCAGACGCCGTAGAAGAAGGCGGGGCTCTGCACCCCCTGCAGGAAATAGAGGGCGATCCCCGCCGAGGTGAGCATGAGGAAGAGGGCCACCGCCCTCTTCCGGCTTTGCAAGAGCTGGCTCAGGAGGCCGCTTGAGAGATCACCGAAGATGAGCCCCACGTAACAGAACATCACCGCATTGCCCGCCGAGACCGGGCCGGAAACATGCAAGGCCAGGGCAAACTCCGGGGAGAAGGTGATGAGCACCCCCACCACGAACCAGATGGGCACGCCGATGACAATGGAGTTCACATAGCGCTGCAGGCGGCCGCGATCGGTGAAGAGGGCGAGGAAATTCCCGCGCTGCACGCGGGCCTCGCCTTCCATGGCCTGGAACATCCCCGACTCCGCCACCCGGATCCGGGTGATGAGCAGGAGCAGGCCCAGCACGCCGCCGATGACAAAGGCGGTGCGCCAGTCGAAGGTGGTGGCCACCAGGTTGGCGAGGATGGCGCCCGAGACGCCCACCGAGGCAACGAGCATGGTGCCGTAGCCGCGGATGCTCTTGTGCAGCACCTCGGCCACCAGGGTGATGCCCGCGCCCAGCTCGCCGGCCAGGCCGATGCCGGCGAGAAAGCGCAGGGCCGCGTAGGCGGAAAGGGAGTTGGCAAAGCCATTGGCCAGGTTGGCCGCGGAGTAGAGAAAAATGGAGGCGAACATGATCTTGAGCCGCCCCTGGCGATCCCCAAGAATACCCCAGAGGATGCCGCCCACCAGCATGCCGGCCATCTGCATGTTGAGGAGATAGACGCCCTGGTCGATCAACTCCTGGCCGGTGAGCCCCAGGGCCTTCAAGCTCGGCACCCGGACGATGCTGAAGAGCACCAGGTCGTAGATATCGACAAAATAACCCAGGGCGGCCACGATGACCGGCAGGCTGAAGACCTGGGAGAGATGGGCTTTGTGGTTTGGTTCCATAGAGGATATGGGTCTTCTAAAAAGGATTACTCGTCTGCCAACGGGACCGCTCTGGCCTCGCTCATGGTCCGACACTTCGGTAGGGAGTGAAGTCGTTGCTTTCCTCGGTAAGCAACCGCATCAACTTGGGGTGAACGAAAAGCTTTTCCTTCCTCGCGGCCGCCTCGACCAGCACGCCGATCTCCACAAGCTGCTTCAGATACTGGGACGCGGTTTGGCGCTTCGCAATCCCCGCCTCGGCTAGGCTGCCGATCCGGCAATAGGGCAATTCGAAGATCAAGGTCACCAGTTCATGGCTGTATATCTTGGGCAAACGATTGCGCACATAGTCGGCCGTGTGTTCCGACAGGGCACGGATCGCCGCGATCTTGGCCGTGGTCCAGACCGCTGTTTCCTCCACGCCACGAAGGATATAAAGGAGCCACGGCTCCCAGGCCTCGTCACGGGTTACATCGAGCAGCAGGCGGTAGTAATCCGATTTGCTCCGGATGACATAGCGGCTCAGATAGAGAATCGGCAAGGTGAGCAGCTTTTCCTGAATCAGAAAGAGGCTGTTCAAAACGCGCCCGGTGCGGCCGTTGCCGTCGGTAAATGGGTGGATCGCCTCGAATTGATAATGGCCCACCGCCAAGCGGATCAATGGGTCCAGCGATGTTTCGTTGTGCAGAAACCGCTCCCAGTTCGCCAGCAGATCCCGCAACACCGACTCACCCTCGGGCGGAGTATAGATAATTTTGCCTGTTGCCCCATGGGCCAGTGCCGTGCCCGGAATGCGCCGCACCTTCATTTCGGTGCCCCGAATCTGGCTGCAAATCTCTTCCGCGGTGCGGGTAGTGAGCGGACGGCGCGCAAGCGTCCGCACCCCGCCGAACAAGGCACGACTATAGCGCAATGCCTCCTTGGTGGCAGGATCGGCCTGCTCCTCGCTCCGCTGGTGGCGGAACAATTGATCCGTGGTGGTGACGATGTTCTCGATTTCGGAACTGGCGCGCGCTTCGAGCAGTGGCAGGGTGTTGATGAGCACCGCCTGGTTGGGGATCAACTCCGCGGCCTGCTTGAGTTCGGCCAAGGCCGCCCGTGCGGTGATGCACTGTTTCAAAACGGCCTTGGTTTCAAGGTCGGCCTTGGGCGGCAAGAGGGGCAAGGCATTGTACGGCTGGCCCGGATTCCAGTTCGCCCCACTCATGTTTGCATTTTTCGCTTTTTTCGACACATTGGCAGTCTATGTCGATCCCATCGACATGTCAACAACATGTGTCGATTTTTTTCTTTTTCATCGACACAAAACCGCTCTCCTTGAGCAGTTCGGTAAAGTGGCTCTCTTTGCCCTCTTCGACAATGCGGAACCTGGCGCGGCAGAGGAGCCTCTTGCGGCTGAGAAAGGCCTGCGCTCCGCCACCACCCGCTCAAGGGTATAGACTCCCTTCTTTTCCGTAAGCGCGAGCCCCTGCGTTGCGGCAATCCCTTGAATGGCATCGAGCAGCATGGCATTTCCTTCATACGTTGATCGCATCCGCTTGCACCGCGCCTCCCTTACCCGCGCGCAGGAGCACCTTGAGGCCAGGCGCGCCGCACCACCTCGTCATCCTGCATCATCCTCCACGCCGCCTGGAAGCCCAGTTCCCGGTATGCCTCGAACTGTCTCTCGTCGAAGAACTGGTCGCTGGTGGGCTCGTCCGGGAAGGCGGGGTGCTCCTTCTTGTAGCCGTACAAATCAGCGGTGACGCCTTTGAAAAAGGTGGTGGTGAGGTAGATCAGGAGCCCCTCGCTGTTGTCGGCGTACCTGATGGTGGCCACCAGATAACTCCTCTCCGCGCAGGCCACGCCATCGGGATCGTCGCAGCGTTTCGGAGTCAGGGGGCGGAGATCGTTGTTGTCGATCATGATGAGGGCGCCGAAGTCGGCCCGCACCTTCTCCATGGCGTTGGCCAGATCGCTGAAGGTGAAGTCCGGATCGGCGCCGCCGTCGCAGACGATGATCAGCCGGAGCTTGCGCCGCACCATCTCGTAGAGGGCGAGATTTTCGAAATGGCCGCCGTCCGAGAGCTGGAGGAAGACCCCCTTTTCGGTCAGCCGATTGCGCAGCAGCACCTCCCAGAGGCCGGGCAGAAGGAAGTTGGGGTTGCGCACCCCGCCACGCCACTTCTGCCAATAGTGCGGGTTCGAGACCCAGTAGCCGAGCCGGAAGTTCAGGAGCCCCATGAGCACGGAGAGGAGCGGCGAACGGGTGATGCCCTCGCCGCCGCAGCCGGCGCTGGGGTTCATGGCCGCCCCGGAGGTGGCCATGGCCGAGGCGAGGGTCATGGTGCCCCCCAGGAACTCAGTGGTTCCTTGCCAGCCCGTGGCGTAGCTGCCGCAGTAGAGGGGCGAGAGGATGAAGTTGTCGCCGCCCCGGCCCCGGAATTTGGGCCTGTCCGAGGAGACCAGCACCAGGTTGGTGTTGACGATATGGTAGGGACCAGAGGTCATGGCAGAGAGCGACTCGGTGTTCGCCCTGTCACTCAAGGTGGCGCGGTACTCGCCGGCCAGAACCTTGTCCACGTCGGGCATGAAGGTCTCCATGAGCCGGTCGCGGTAATACCTGTGGATCGAGATGTGGTTCAGGTTGGTGCAAACGGCGAGGGCCAGGGCAGCCAGGGCAAAAGGGAGCCAGGCCTCGGGCGCGTCGTAACCGGGAGTGTTGTTCACCGCAGAGGCCACCGTATAGGCGAAGAGAACGATGCCAAAGAGGAGGGCCGCAACCCCGAGGGTCACCAGAAGCCCCTGGGGCACCCTGCCGGGCTTGGCGCTCTTGGTCTTCAAGAAGGACACGATCCCCGAGATGAGGCCGACCAGGATGGTGGCAAGCCCGACTCCCAGCGAGTGCACCTCGTTACCGATGTTGTCCCACAGCCCTTTGGGAGCAGCCGGCGGCGCCGGCTGCTCCTCGGCCTTGGCCGTGGCGTGCATCGTACCCTGAAAGGAAAGATCTCCCTCGGCGGTGAGATTGCCAGAAACCGTGAACTGCCCTGCCTTGCTCATCCGGGCTGCCTCGCCCTGGGCCTTCACCCAATCGTGCGCCCAGGGGATGATGCCAAGGAGGAGAAGAGCCAGCAAAATGGGCAGCCCCCAGCCTGCCAACCGCTCATAGAAGCGCCGCAGAGGGTAGGCCATTCCCCGAACGGTCCAGTGATAGAGCCAGGTGGCCAGAGAGTAAGAGGGGACGCTCACCGCGCAGAGGGCGATACCGAGCAGGGCCGCGAGGAGAAACCAGTTCTGCGGCACCCCTTGCGGCAGGAAAGGCAAGGGACACACCTCCTGCACAGGCGGGAGCTGAAAGGCGCAGAGGAAAAAGAGCGTAACCAGGGCGCCATAGACCAGAAGTCCCAAGGCGGCCCCGCGCAGGGCGATCCACACCAGGGCCACAAGGTTGAGCCCCTTGCCGGGAGTGAGATACTTGGCATTCTGGCGGAGAAAGTTGAGCAGCCGGCCGCTCCAGCGGCTTTTGCCTGCCCTGGCTGCGATCTGTGCATCGAGAGAGGCTCGGTGCGCACCCCGCGCCTCGCCGCCCATGGGAAAGGAGGCAAAGGGGAAGTTGCTGGCCTTGAGGCCGAAGGTCTCGGGATCGCTGTTTATGGCCCAGGTGAGGGCGGAACCGATGTAGCCCCCGCCCGAGACCGTGGAGAGATAGTCGATCTTGGCGAGCCAGCCGTTGTGGGCCAGGGCCTGCATGATGCCCAGGGAAAAACTCGCCGAACGGATGCCGCCGCCGGAAAGGGCAAGGCCGCAAAGATCGTGCTCTTGCAGCGCGGCATCATCGGGGAGGCCGCGCCGTTTGCGGATGGCCTCCCACTCCGCCGCAACCACCTCTTTGGCGCCGAAATACTCCACATCCTCGCTGACTGCCGGACAATAGGCCTTCTTCTCCATGGCACGCTCCCCCCGAAGCAGTGGTACTTTCTTTGACCTCGTTCACAACATGGCACGTACAACGCCAGGTATAAGCTGCAGCCGAGCGCAGCGAGGGCACAAGGCCGCAGGCCTTGCTCCTGAATCCGTGACGAATAATCAGTAACTTATCTTTGGTCATTCATATATCATGCTGAAATATCGAAATAAAACTGCTATATTCCACCTGTCCTCAAAACTCACTTGGCAGGTGAAAGCATGCAGCG
>JBFLYY010000244.1:0-7951 GCA_040756495.1 Thermodesulfobacteriota bacterium
TCCTGTTGTTGTCCTGGGGCGCCTTGCGGTGGACCAATCATTCCAGAGCCAGGGGATAGGACGCGCCCTGGTCCGTGACGCAGGATACCGGGTTCTCCAGGCTGCCGACCTCATCGGCATCCGGGGCTTGCTGGTCCATGCCCTTTCAGCCGATGCCAAATCCTTCTACGAGCATGTTGGCTTCGAGGCATCCGCTCTCGACCCAAGCATGCTGATGATCACCTTGAACGACCTGAAGGCGAGCATCTTACTGGAAGAACCCTGAAACACTGGGCCCAAGGGCAAGAAAAGAAATCAACTGACAGGACGCTACGCAAAAAGCCGCGCAGCGCCTGCCACGCCCATTCCACCAACGAGATGCCCATTGAGGTCTGCCCCGAGCCCAAGGACACGCTCTTCGTACCACTTGAAGGCTTCGGCAAGCTCTGCCTCTGCCTCGGGGCGGACGACGAGTTCACGCGCCATGCCCGGCCTTGATCCGCTCCCGTACCTCTGCCCACGGCGACCCTGCCTCCGGATCCTGGTGGTATGCCTCCAGCCGGCGGTCCAACTCCTGCTGCTGCGCTTCGGAAAGGGTG
This sequence comes from Thermodesulfobacteriota bacterium, assembly GCA_040756495.1. Classification (GTDB taxonomy): domain Bacteria; phylum Desulfobacterota; class Desulfobulbia; order Desulfobulbales; family Desulfurivibrionaceae; genus JAJZRJ01. The sequence continues at coordinate 579 of JBFLYY010000244.1, forward strand.
AGTTCCTCCGGCAGTTCGGCGATGCTGTCCCAGATATCCTCGACCAGCAGGATACGCTCCGCCACACTCAGTTTCAAAATGTCTGCCTTGGAAACGGCTTGCATGGGCTCACCTCGCTTGCGGCTTATCCGCGACACACCCCGGCGCCTCGGAACGAACATGCCTCCATTGTACCCTGACCAAATTCATGCGCCAACGGAAAAAGCAGAAAGGAAGGTGGGGACGAATTTGGTTGGCAGAGTCAATGCCCGCCGTACACTTCGCGGCGATGGCCGATCCGAAGCACCAAGACCACTATCTTCTCGTCCCTGATCTCGCAAACTACACGGTAATCCCCAACTCGATATCTCCAAAGACCGGACAGATTCGAGCCCAAGGCGGCGCCGAATCGGCGCGGGTCTTTGTCGGTGGCGATGCGTTCGCGAAGAAAGCGACGGATATTACGCTGGGCCTGCCGGTCCAGCTTGGCAAGCTCCTTCTTGGCTGGCTCGTCGAACTCAATCCGCCAAGTCAAGCTCGCGCTCCACTTCCTCTAAGGTGTAGGTGCGACTTTTACCTGCTTTGAGGTTCTCAAGCCGCTTCTCAGCCAGATAAATGTCCTCGATGTCCTCAAGGGCTCTTTCCAGGGCCTCGCGCACATAGAAACTCTTGGATCGGTTGGTGGTCTTGGCCAGGTTGTTCAGCCGTGCTTCCAGTTCGTCCGGCAGTCGTACGGTCAGCATGACGCTCTCCTTGTGTAGTTCATGTAATACAATTAATACATGAACTACAAAAAGTCAATCACACTGCTTTGGCGAGGGAGGGAGGCCGCGATTACCGGCGAGGAATCACCCCCGGCTGGCGGTTGTGCGGACTGGCCTTGAGCGCGAGGCTACAGCGCATCAAGATCAACCTCGATCTCCGGCTGACCCTGGCGGCTGTCGGCAATGGCGTTCAGTTCGCGGTCTTCCTGCTCGTCCGGCGTGGGGACGTGCTCCGGCAACCGAGTGGCGTAGAGGTTCTTCCTGGCCTTGGCAAAATCGTATCCCTCGCGCCTGGACAGTGCCACCCATCCGGCCTGCGCCTAGTACTTCAGCCCGGCGCGGTCGCGGACCAGGTCGAGGGTGATGGCGGCCTTGGCCCGTGCCTTCTCGGCGCCCTTGTGGAGGATGTCACGAACCTGGCCGGGGTCGGCCAAGAGCTGCGCCCGCTTCTCCTGGGCCGGGCCGAACGTCTCGATGAGCAGGTCGAGCAGCTCCAGCTTGATCTTGCCGTACATGGCGCCGCCGTTCAGGTAGAGGCCGCGCACCTCGGCCAGCCGATCCGCCGGGGCAAAGAGCTTGTAGATGTTGTAGAGATTGCACCGGTCCGGGTCTTTCGGCTCTTCCACCGGCTTCGAGTCGGTGACAATGGCCATGACCCGCTTCTTCAACTCCTTGGGCGCAAGGAAGATCGGGATGGTGTTGCCGTAGGACTTGCTCATCTTCTGGCCGTCGAGGCCGGGGATGGTGGCGAGGTTGTCGTCGATCACCGGCTCGGGGATGACAAAGGTCTCGCCAAAGGTGTTGTTGAACTTGATGGCGATGTCGCGCGCCACCTCGATGTGCTGCTTCTGGTCCTTGCCCACCGGCACCCGCTCGGCCTGGTAGAGGAGGATATCCGCCGCCATGAGCACGGGGTAGGAGAAGAGGCCGTGGCTGGGCACAATGCCTTTGGCCACTTTATCCTTGTAGGAATGGCAACGCTCCAAAAGGCCCATGGGGGTCAGGGTGGAGAGAATCCAGGTGAGTTCCGTCACCTCGGGCACGTCGGACTGCACCCAGAAGATGCAGCGCTCCGGATCGAGCCCCAGGGCGAGAAAATCGGCTGCCGCCTCCAGGGTGCCGCGGGAGAGACGCTCCCGGTCATGGACCGTGGTGAGGGCATGGAGATCGACGATAAAGGCGTAGAGTTCTGCCTGGTCCATGTTGGCGATCATGGACCGCATCATGCCGAAGTAGTTGCCGATATGGAGCTGCCCCGAGGGCTGGATGCCTGAAAGGATGCGCATGGAGTTCCTCTTCCGACCAGGGCCGCGGCCCAACGAGCCACGGCATTTGCGGGCAGTGCCCGAAGGAGCGGATGGTAAAAAAAAACAGGGGTGCAGGCAACCTTTTTCTGCACCCCTGTGACGGGTCAACACGCGGTGGGCGTGCTGCCCACGGTCTGACTACTTCACTTCTTCGAAGTCGGCATCGACCACGTCGTCGTCGCCCTTCTTCTTGCCGCCGCCCTCGGCGCCACCACCGGCAGCACCCGCACCACCGGCCTGCTGCTGGCTCGCCTGGGAGTACATGATCTCCGCCAGCTTGTGCGAGGCCTGGGTCAGGGATTCGATGCCCTTCTTGACCGCCTCGGTGTCGCTGCCCTCCATGAGTTTCTTGAGGTTCGCGACCTCGCTCTCCACCTTGGACTTGGTCTCGCCATCGACCTTGTCGCCCACCTCCTTGAGGCTCTTCTCGGTGGCGTAGATCATGGAGTCTGCCTGGTTCCTGGCCTCCACCAGCGCCTTGCGCTTGTGGTCTTCCTCGGCGTGGGCCTCGGCGTCCTTCTTCATCCGCTCGATCTCCGCCTCGGACATGCCGCTCGACGCCTGGATCTTGATGGACTGTTCCTTGCCGGTGCCAAGATCCTTGGCCGAGACGTGGAGGATGCCGTTGGCGTCGAGGTCGAAGGTGACCTCGATCTGCGGCACCCCGCGCGGGGCCGGCGGGATGTCGGCGAGGTCGAAGCGGCCGATGGACTTGTTGTCGCTGGCCATGTCGCGCTCGCCTTGGAGCACGTGGATCGACACCGCCGGCTGGCTGTCCGCCGCGGTGGAGAAGATCTGGCTCTTCTTGGTGGGGATGGTGGTGTTCTTCTCGATGAGCTTGGTCATCACGCCGCCCAGGGTCTCGATCCCCAGGGAGAGCGGGGTGACGTCGAGCAGGAGCACGTCTTTTACGTCGCCCTTCAGCACGCCGCCCTGGATGGCGGCACCGATGGCCACCACCTCGTCCGGGTTCACGCCCTTGTGCGGTTCCTTGCCGAAGATATCCTTCACCTTCTGCTGCACCATGGGCATGCGGGTCATGCCGCCCACCAGGATCACCTCGTCGATGTCCGAGGCGGAGAGGCCTGCGTCTTTCATCGCCGTGCGGCAGGGCTGGACGGTGCGCTCCACCAGATCCTCCACCAGGCTCTCCAGCTTGGCGCGGCTCAGCTTGATATTGAGGTGCTTGGGCCCTGAGGCGTCGGCGGTGATGAAGGGCAGGTTGATGTTGCTCTCCATGGTGGTGGAGAGTTCCATCTTCGCCTTTTCCGCCTCTTCCTTCAGGCGCTGGAGCGCCATCTTGTCGCCCCTGAGATCGATGCCCTGGTCGCGCTTGAACTCGTCGGCCAGCCAGTTGACGATGCGCAGGTCGAAGTCCTCGCCGCCGAGGAAGGTGTCGCCGTTGGTGGATTTCACCTCGAAGACGCCGTCGCCCAACTCCAGGACCGAGATGTCGAAGGTGCCGCCGCCCAGGTCGAAGACCGCGATCTTCTCCTCGTGCTTCTTGTCGAGGCCGTAGGCCAGCGAGGCCGCGGTGGGCTCGTTGATGATGCGCTGGACATTGAGGCCGGCGATGCGGCCGGCATCCTTGGTGGCCTGGCGCTGGGAGTCGTTGAAGTAGGCCGGCACGGTGATGACCGCGTCGGTCACCGGCTCGCCCAGGTACTCCTCGGCGGTCTGCTTCATCTTGGTCAGCACCATGGCCGAGATCTCGGCCGGGGCGTAGATCTTGCCGTCCACCTCCACGGCGGCGTCGCCGTCCTTGCCCTCCACGATCTTGAAGGGGCTCACATCCTTGCTCTTCCGCACCTCGGCGTCGCTGAACTTGCGGCCAATGAGGCGCTTGATCGCATAGAGGGTGCGGGTGGGGTTGGTCACGGCCTGGCGCTTGGCCACCTGGCCCACGAGGCGCTCGCCGCTATCGTTGAAGGCGACCACCGAGGGGGTAGTCCGGTTGCCCTCCACGTTGGCGATCACCTTGGGCTCGCCGCCTTCCATGATCGCCACGCAGGAGTTGGTGGTGCCCAGGTCAATTCCGATAATCTTTCCCATATCTTTTCTCCTTATCGTTCCTCAAGCTGTCGGGGTAAGGGATGGAACCGTCTTCCGTTGTTGCCTACTCGCCCGCCTTGGCTACGACCACCTTGGCGGCGCGCAGCAGTCGGTCCTTGAACATGTAGCCCTTCTGGTATTCCTGGAGGATGGTGTTGGGAGCCACCGTATCGCTCGCCTCCATGGCCAGCGCCTCGTGGAGGTTGGGGTCGAAGGGCTGGCCCACGCCATCCACCGGCTTCAGGCCGAACTTCTCCAGGGTGTTGCGCAGGCCGGAGAGGGTCATCTCCACCCCTTCGAGGAGCGAGGCCCCCTCGCCGGAGCTGCGCCCCTGTTCCACGGCCCGCTCCAGGTTGTCGAGGGAGGGAAGCAGTTCCCGCAGCAAGCCCTCTTCCGCGTATTTCATCGCGGTTTCCCGCTCGCGTTGCATGCGCTTCTTGAAATTCTCGAACTCGGCCGCCAGCCGCAGCAGGCGGTCCTGCAAGTCCTTGGCCTCTTCCCTGGCCTTTTCGAGGTCGGCGGCGAGATTCGCCTGCTCGCCCACCCCTTCCGGCGCAACGGTCGGCTGCTCACCCTCCTGGGCGGGCCGTTCGCCTCCCTGGTTCACGGAATCCGTCACTCGCTTCCTCCCTTGACATTGCGGCGATCACGCCGCCCAATTGCCAGCAATAGCGCGATTTTCCTCGGAAAACCGCATCGGTGCTGCAACAATAAGTCCGCCCCCCATGGTTGTCAAGGCGACAAAAGCGATTTGCCCCGCCGGAAAAATCGCCGCCACCCTCGCCCGACGGCGGCCGCAATAACCACTTGAGCCGGCGGCCAATCTGCCGATACGATGGAGCAGGCAGCCGCGTCGCGGCTCCCCCAACACCAACCAAGGATGCGCCATGAAACACCGATACCTCGCCCTGCTCTGCTTGACCGTGCTGACCACGGCGCCGCTTGCGGGCCGGGCCGAGATGCGGCCGGTGCTCAAGCACCGGGCCGGGGTGCCGCCCTACAGCGTGATCGCGATGGTGATGGACGGCAACCGCCGGAGCGTCGAGGAGGAGGCCAAGGAGCCACCGCCGCCGGAGATGGCCCCTGCCCTGACCTGGCTTTCGGACTGCGACCACCGGGTGCATCCGGGACTGCTCATGAAGGAACCGGCCGGCAAGGTCTACGCGGTCTGCACCCTGGGCAACCAGCTGGCCTTAGCCACGGCAGCCATCGACTTCGGCGTGCGCCAGCTCTTTAGCCCGGTCCTGCTCATCACCGGCCAGACCGACAGCGAGGCGATCCGCTTCTTTGAGGCGCGGCCAGCGGAACTCACCGAGGCAGTGCGCCACGACCTGGCCATGCTCGAACTGCCGCCGCCGGCACCCAAGGCAAAGACTGCGGAAAAGAAAAAGGCGACCAGGGAGAAGAGCAAGGCTGCAAAGGTGAAGGAACCGCCCCTGCCGGTGAGCCTCGTGGAACGGAATGTGGATTATCAGGTGACGCAGGCGGTGGCCCGCTACCAGGACCGCATTGCCTCGGGCCGGCTGGTGGTGGTCGGCGGGGTGATCGACCTCGCCAACCAGTACGGCGAGGGGAAAAACCGTCTCTTTCTCATCAACGTCAACGGCGAGACCGACCCGGCCAAACTCAGGAAATCGCCGCACCTGGTGCGGCTCGATCCGAGCCAGATCAAGCTGGTGGGCCGCCGGCCGATCCCGGCGCAGCCCTCTACCCTTACTCCATAGGGGTATCAACAAACGAGGTTATCAGTCCCACCAGGACAAGGCCGCTCTCCTTCCCGTTGTTACGCAGCCGAGCACCGCAGGTGCTGCCGAAAAAGGAGTTTGAGCTGTTTGAGCGAAGCCGAGTTTTCAAACTCCCGGCAGCAGCGAGGAGCGGAGGGAAGCCCGCAGGGCCAAGTGACCGGGTGCCCTTTCTTATGTGGCCATCTGTCAATACAATTTATCATGAGACCTTCTTTTTGGCAGCCTCTTTGAGGGCTTGCCTTTTCTTATTCGCGCCTTGCTGCGCCAAGTACCGATCCGGTACCCAAAGAAGGTCCGCCATTTCTTTGTCGCCACCTCAGTGGCCAAGGGCACTCGCGGCTTTGCTTTAGAAAAACAACTCAGAGAGCCGGTGCTGTCATTCGATAAGGTCTGTGTTCCACTGCGATCCGCCAGAGGATGATGGCCAGACGTCGGGCTAGAGCGGCAATCGCCTTCTGGGCAAGACCGGTGCGGCCGAGCAGCCGATTATAGAGTTGCGTGGCACCGGCGTCTTTAGCCTTCCACATCCAGGCAGCCTCGATGAGCAGGCTGCGCAGCCGTTTTTGCCCGACCGGCATCAACCGGCCGGCTGGGGTTTTCCCACCGCTGTGCCGGACCATGGGGGCGAGCCCGAGGTAGCTGGCCACTTCTTCGGCCCGTTGGAAACGGCGCGGCCGGAAAAGTTCCAAGGCAAAGGTGGTGGCAACGGTGGGTCCGACACCGGGGACTGTCCGCAGATTAACCACGCGGCAATGCTCTTCCGACTCCATGACCATTTTTTGAAGTTGCCCCTCCACCGTGCGCAGCTCAATCTGCTGAAAGGTCAGCTCGCGCAGGTAGCTTTCCATGGTAAGGCGGGCGGCCTGGTCCAAAGGGAGCTTGAGCAAGGCGTTTCCGGCCTCGTTGCTCCAATGTCTCACTGCCTCCGGCTCCGGCAGGCCAAGGAAGAGGAGCTGACTCTTGATCCGCTGCTTTACGCGCCGGATGGCATCAACCAGGTTGTGACGGCGTCGGAGCAGGGTGCGGCGGGACTCTTCCTCAAGGGTTGGGATGGCGATTGATTTCAGTAGGCCTTTGGCAGCGTAGTCGGCCAGCTTGATGCAATCGAGGCGGTCACACTTGGCGCCAGCGGTGACCGCCCGAGGTATCCGGCTTGGGGCGGCCACGACCACCGGGATATTGGCGGCCTGGAGTGTCCTGGCCAGAGAGAAACCCGTGGGGCCGGACTCGTAAGCAACGGCGGCCATCGTGATGCCGAGCCGCTCGATCTGCGTCACCACCGCCTTGGGGTCCGCTGGCCCTTTCCAGGTGAAACATTGCTGGTCGGCCCGGCGCAGGGCGAATGAATAGCTCAACTTGTGAACGTCGATGCCGACCCAGAAGGGTTGTGACTCAAAACCGCTTACAAACTGCCGAAGACTTGGTACACTTGACTTTGCCATGCTGGCCTCCTCTGATTGGGTAGGTTGAAAAGTGACACTCTTCAAGGCTACGATACTATCAGATGGCCAGCATGGTATTTCTTT
>JBFLYY010000245.1:0-3241 GCA_040756495.1 Thermodesulfobacteriota bacterium
CCAGCCGCTTGGCGCCGTGGTCCTGCGGTCCGATGTGGATCGCTTCCTCTATCCCCTGGTGCAAAACTGGCCCGTGGTCAGTCGGACTGCCGAAACCCTGCTCGTGCGCCGCGACGGGGACGCGGTCCTTTTCCTGAACAACCTGCGCCACCAGCGGGCCGCCGCCCTGACCCTGCGGCTCCCCTTAAGCCTCAACCGGCTGCCGGCGGCCCAGGCCGTGCTGGGCAGGCGGGGGGTGATGCTGGGCCGCGATTATCGCGGCATCCAGGTGCTGGCGGTGGTGGGGCCGGTGCCCCATTCTTCCTGGTTCATGGTGGCCAAGATCGACGAGGCCGAGGCCATGGCCGACTGGCGGGAGCAGCAGCAGCTGATCTTCTTTCTGCTCGGTGCCCTCCTCTTTTCCGGCGCCGCCGCCACGCTGATGGTCTGGCAGCGCAACGCCAAGGCGCACTACGAGGCGCTGTACCGGGCGGAAGCCGCCCTGCGGGAGAGCGAAAGCCGGTACCGCCAGCTCTTCGAGAGCAACCCCCAGCCCATGTGGGTCTATGATATCGAGACCCTCGCCTTCCTGGCGGTCAACGACGCGGCGGTGCGGGGCTACGGCTATTCGCGGGAGGAGTTTCTCCGCATGACCATTGCCGACATCCGGCCGGCCGAGGATGTGTCCCGTCTGCGGGAGAACGTGGCGGCGGTGACGGAGGGGCTGGACGAGGCAGGGCTGTGGCGCCACCGGAAAAAGGACGGCACCCTGATCGATGTGGAGATCACCTCCCACACCCTGGAGTTTGCCGGCCGCAAGGCCGAGGTGGTGCTGGCCCACGACGTGACCGAGCAGCGGCGGGCCGAGGACGCACTCCGGGAGAGCGAACTCCGCTTCCGCACCCTGGCCGACTCGGGTCAGGCCCTCATCTGGACCGCCACCACGGACAAGCTCTGCGACTATTTCAACCGGCCGTGGCTCGAATTCACCGGCCGCGCCCTGGAGCAGGAACTGGGCAACGGCTGGGCCGAGGGCGTGCATCCGGACGATTTCTCCGCCTGCCTGGCCACCTATGTGCGCGCTTTCGACCGCCGGGAAAAATTCACCATGAGTTACCGCTTGCGGCGCCATGACGGGGTGTACCGCTGGATCGTCGATACCGGCTCCCCCCGCTACGACAGCCAGGGGAATTTCCTCGGCTACATCGGCCACTGCCTCGACATCACCGAGCGCAAGGAGGCGGAGGAGGCATTGCGGGAAAGCGATATCCGCTATCGGCAACTCTATCAAAAAATGGGCAGCGGCGTTGCGGTCTACGAGGCGCGGGACGATGGCGATGATTTTATCATCAAAGACATGAACCTGGCGGGGTTGCGGAGCAGTCAGGTCACGGAGGAAGAGATCATCGGCAGGAGCGTCCAGGAGGTTTTTCCCGGCGTGAAGGCGCTTGGCCTTTTCGACGTGCTCCGGCGAGTTTGGCAAACCGGGACTCCGGAAAGGTTGCCGGCCGCGCGCTATGAAGACAGCCGTCTCCAGCTCTGGGTGGAAAACGAGGTGTATAAATTGCCGAGCGGCGAGATCGTTTGCGTGTACAACGACATCACCGAGCGCAGGGAGGCGGAGGAGGCGCGGGAGGCCTTGCAGTCCCAGCTTCTCCAGGCGCAGAAGATGGAGGCGGTGGGCCGGCTGGCCGGTGGCGTGGCCCACGACTTCAACAACATGCTCCAGGCCATTTTGGGCTACACCGAGCTTTCCCGGTCTATGGTCGAACCCGGCAGCCCGCTGGAGGAGAACATCCGGGAGATCACCACGGCGGCCCGGCGCTCCGCCGACCTGACCCGCCAGCTGCTGGCCTTTGCCCGCCGCCAGCCCGCCAATCCGAAGGTGCTCGATCTGAACGAAACGGTGAGCGGCATGCTCAAGATGCTCCGGCGGCTGGTGGGCGAGGATATCGACCTGGCCTGGATGCCGGCCCTGGAACTCTGGCCCGTGCACATCGACCCCTCCCAGCTCGATCAGATTCTGGCCAATCTGCTGGTCAACGCCCGCGACGCCATCGCCACCGTGGGCAAGGTCACCATCGGCACCGAGAATGCGATCTTCGATGCGGCCTACTGCGCCGAGCACGCCGGCTTTACTCCGGGCGAGTACGTGATGCTGGCGGTGAGCGACGACGGTTGCGGCATGGACAGGGAGACCCTGCGGCAGGTCTTCGAGCCCTTCTTCACTACCAAGCCGGCCGGCCAGGGCACCGGCCTGGGGTTGGCCACGGTGTACGGCATCGTCAAGCAGAACGACGGCTTCATCAACGTGTACAGCGAGCCGGGTCAGGGCACGACCTTCAAGATTTATCTGCCCCGCTGTGCGGTCGAGGAGGTTGCCCGCGCCACCTCCGCCGAGGTGGTCGCGCCGCCGCGCGGCACCGAAACGGTGCTGCTGGTGGAAGACGAGAGGATGATCCTGGCCCTGGGCCGGTCGATGCTCGAACGGCTGGGGTATACGGTCCTGGCCGCGAGCACCGTGGCGGAGGCGCTGCAACTGGCCGAGGAGCATGCCAACGAGATCGCCCTTCTCATCACCGACGTGGTGATGCCGGAGATGAACGGCCGCGAACTGGCCGCACGGCTGCTCTCCGTCAATCCGCGCCTGCGCTTCCTCTTCATGTCCGGCTACACGGCGGACGTCATCGCCCACCGCGGCATGCTGGAAGAGGGGGTCCGTTTCCTGCAGAAGCCCTTTTCCATCCACGAACTGGCGGTCAAGGTCCGCGAGGCGCTGGCGGCCTGAGCGGTGCATCAGGATAACCGGTATTGCTTGTCGCATGTTTAACGCTTGATGTTTAACGGGACGCGGTGTATGGTGTTTTGTGATCAAATCCTTTCGCTGCAAGGAAACCCAGGCTGTGTTTGAGGGGCGTGAACCGCGCCGCTTCAAGGCCATTGGTTCGGTGGCGGAGCGCAAACTGCAGATGCTGGATGTGGCAAAAACCATCGAGGATTTGCGTTGCCCTCCCGGCAATCGTTTGGAGGCGCTCAAGGGGGGCCGTCGTGGGCAGTGGAGTATTCGGATCAATGAACAGTGGCGGCTCTGTTTCTGTTTTGCGGACGGCGAGGCAACGGAAGTTGAAATCGTAGATTATCAGCCCGTTGAAAAACCCCACACTTCACCACAAAGCAATTGAGTTTGTAAGTTGATCGATTAACATGCCGTAAACATTCAGGCAGGAGTTTTTCAATGGCCATCGGCAAACGCAATAAACCC
>JBFLYY010000246.1:0-6614 GCA_040756495.1 Thermodesulfobacteriota bacterium
TCCCCGCTCTATCGCCGGGCCACCGTGGTGAGTTCGGTGCCGCATGCCATGGTCATCATCGGCATGCGCAACATCCGCAAGGAGGTGGAGCGTTTCCTCGGCGCCAGCCGCGATGTGGCCGTCTTCAGCGGCTACGGTGCGGTGGCCCGCTCCTTCTGGCGCCACAGTATCGTGGTGGCCAAGATCGCCGAACTGCTCAAGGAGGCGCTCAGGGTCGATCTGGCCATCGATATCTACCTTGCCGGCCTGCTCCACGACCTCGGCATGCTGGCGCTGGATCAGGTGGCGCCCGATTTCTACCCGCAGCTTGCCCGGCCCACCCCGCCCTTTGCGGAACTCGACAAGGCGGAGAAGGAATACATCGGCCTGGATCACGGCAAGGCCGGGGCGTGGCTTGGCGAACAGTTCGGCCTGCCGCAGCCCTACCTCGACGTGATGCAGTACCACCATGCGCCGCAACGGGCGCCGGTGAATCAGCTTGCGGTGGCCTTGGTCGCCCTGGCCAATCTTTTCGCCGGGGAGCGCGGGGAGTCCTTCGGCGGGCGGCCCAAGGTCGAGCTGGACGAGGTGCTGGGCTCCTTCGCCTGGGTGCTCATCAAGGAGCAGCACGCGCCTTTTCGGGATGCCGAGATCGCCAGCTTTGTCGGGGAATTCTGCTGGGAACTCGAGAAGAGCTGGGAGGGGCTGGTCGGCGCCATCCCGTAAGCGGGACGGCGTCAGTCGATGGGGGTGAACATCTCCTTGCCGGCGCCGCAGACCGGGCAGGTCCAGCCGTCGGGCAGGTCTTCGAAGGCGGTGCCGGGAGGGACGCCATGGTCCGGATCGCCGAGTTCCGGTTCGTAGATGTAACCGCAGACCCCGCATTCGTGCTTTTTCATGCCGCCCTCCTTGAGTGTTCTTTTCCAAAGCATTATAGATGGAGGGCAGGGGCGTCAAGAATTTTCTGGTCTGCGGGTTGGTGCGCGAGGAGGGGACGATGGTGGAGCGGGAGGTGGTGCTCGGCGAGGCGGCGATCGCTGCCCGGGTGCGGGAGTTGGGCGAGCGGATTCGCCGCGATTATGCGGGGCGCCCGCTGGTGCTCGTCGGCATCCTGAACGGCGCCTTCATCTTCACCGCCGATCTGGCCCGCGCCATCGATCTGCCGCTTGAGGTCGATTTCATCCGAGTGGCGAGCTATGGCAGCGGCACCTCCTCCTCGGGCAGCGTGCGCCTCACCAAGGACATCGAGCTGGCCATCGGCGGCAAGGAGGTCTTGCTGGTGGAGGACATCGTCGATACCGGCCGCACCATAGCCGCCCTTACCGGGATGCTCATGGCGCGCGGCCCGGCCTCCCTCAGGATCTGCGCCCTGATCGACAAACGGGAACGGCGCGAGGTGGCGGTGACGGTGGATTACGCGGGCTTCACCGTGGCCGAGGGATTCCTGGTCGGCTACGGTCTCGACTGCGCCGAGCAATACCGCAACCTGCCGGCGGTTTACCGGCTCCTCAATCCGTAGGCCCTTGAGTCGCCATGCACGACGATCTGCAGGCCAAGGACCGGCGTTATCTCTGGCACCCCTACACCCAGATGCACGACTACGCGGCGCGGGATCTGCTCTGCATCGACCGGGCCGAGGGGATTTTTCTCTACGACCGTTCCGGCAAGCCCTATTTCGACACGATCTCCTCCTGGTGGTGCATTGTTCACGGCCACAACCATCCCACCATCATGGGGGCCGTCCGGCGCCAGCTCGAACGGCTCGATCAGGTGCTGCTGGCCGGCATCACCCACGAGCCGGCCATTCTGCTGGCGGAAAAGCTGGTGCAGCTCACCCCGCCCAATCTCACCAAGGTCTTCTATTCGGACAACGGCTCCACTGCCTGCGAGATCGCGTTGAAGATGTCGCTTCAATACTGGCGGCAGAGCGGCCAGCCGGAACGCACCGAGATGGTTGCTCTCGGCCGGGGCTACCACGGCGACACCATCGGCACCATGAGCCTTGGCGGCGTGCCCGAGTTCCATCAGGCCTTTGCCGGGCTGCTTTTTTCCTCCCATCGCCTGCCTTCGCCCTCCTGCTACCGCTGCCCCGTCGGCCAGGAACAGGCCAGCTGCGACTGCCAGTGTCTCTCTGCCTATGAGGCGCTGCTGGCCGAGCGGGGCCGGCGGCTCGCCGCCCTGATCGTCGAGCCGCTCATCCAGGCGGCCGGCGGCATGGTTGTCTATCCCGCCAAGTACCTGGCCCGGATTGCCGCCATGACCAAGGCCCATGGCGTCCACCTCATTCTCGACGAGGTCGCCACCGGCTTCGGTCGCACCGGCACCATGTTCGCGCTGGAGCAGGCCGGGGTCGGCCCGGATTTTCTCTGTCTTTCCAAAGGGCTTACCGGCGGGGTGCTGCCCATGGCGGCCACCCTCGCCAGCGACGAGATCTACCAGGCCTTTTACGGGGAATACGGCGCGGGCCGCACCTTCTTCCACGGCCATACCTTCACCGGCAACCCGCTCGCCGCCTCCGCGGCCCTTGGCTCGCTTGCGGTCTTTGCCGAGGAAGAGACCCTGGCCGGCCTGCCGGCAAAGATCGACCGCCTGCGCCAGCGCCTGGCCCGTTTTGCGGCGCTGCCCTGGGTGGGCGAGGTACGGCAGCTCGGCATGATCGCCGCCCTGGAACTGGTGCGCGACAAGACGGCAAAGACGCCCTTTGCCGCGGCAGAGCGGGTCGGCTGGCCCATCTACCTCAAGGGCCTGGAGGAAGGTCTGCTCCTGCGGCCGCTCGGGAACATCGTCTATCTCTGGCTGCCGCTTTCGGTGACCGCGGCCGAGATCGACGAGATCTGCGAACGGATGTGGCGGGTGCTGGCCGAGCCCGGCAATATCCTCGACCGGCGCGCCGAGTCATGAAGCCGTTGCGGAAAGGAGAGCCATGAAGGAATCGGAATACCTGGAAGGGCAGGACCACCTGGTGGCGCGCATCCGCTTGCTGCCCGCCTTTGCGGATTTTGACGACCACCGGCTCAAGGAACTGCTGCGCCTGTGCAAGATCCGTATTTTCGAGGCGGGCGAGACCGTGATCCAGGAAGGAGAGAAGGAGCGCTGCATGTATTTTCTCTTTTCCGGCGCCGTGCAGGTCAGCAAGGGCGGCAGGGTGGTCTCCACCCTGCGCCGCACCGGCGACGTCTTCGGCGAGATGAGCCTGGTGGATGGGGCGCCCCGCTCCGCCACGGTGCGGGCCGTGGGCGAGACCACCTGCCTGACCGTGGATGCGGCCCAGCTGGAGAATCCGGCGAGCAAGGAAGATGCCGCCTTTCAGGCCGCCATCTACCGGATGTTCACCCATCTCCTCACCGCTCGCCTGCGGGTCACCACCGACGAGTATCTCAAGGTGCGGCAGGAACTGGAGCAACTGAGGAAAAGCGTGCCATTGACGGCAAAGCCTTGAGCCTCCGGGTCAGTAGATCGGGATCTGGCGGAACGAGGCGCGCACCAGGAAGATCGAGATGGCCAGCACGTACCAGCCGAGACCGACGAGGAGCACGGCCAGCGCCCGTTTGAAAAGGCGGGATTTTTCGTTGCGGCTGGCAATGATCGCCAGGAAATTTTCCGGGATGTCGGGACCGTGGAAGGTGGAAAGCCAGCGGAGCTTGCTGGCGCCGGTAAGGGCGATGAAGAGGGCGACAAGGATGGTGATAAGGCCGATCACCAGGGGGATGCCGCTATAGGGGCCGGCCGCCACGATGCGGTGGCCGGAAAAGCCGGTCACGGTAATACCCAGCGCGCCCAGGGTAAAGATGGTCTGGGTGCGTTGCTGGAGCACCGAGAACTGGTGCTGCAGCACTTTCCACACCTCGGCGTCCGAACCCAGCACCTGCCGCATGTAGGCATATTCCCGACGGGTCTCGTTTTCCTGCGCGATTTCCATGGCGGTTGCTCCGTAAGCTGTTGCTCCTCACTATACCATGGCCGCCGCGGTTGTCATCGCCGGAGCCCTTGTTTTCTCTTCGGCCATGGCGCGGACTTTTCTTGCCTTTTTGCGAAAAAAGTATCTATGATGGGTCATTTATGGGGGAGGGAAGTCGATGGCGCGCAGGCGACCCCGCGAGGCAAGGGCGTGGACACGAGTGAAAAGAGCAGAGAGATGCTAGAGGCGGAACTTTCGGCGCTCCGGCGGCAGGTGAGCGAATTGGAGACGCGACTTGCCGCGGCCGATGGCCGCGGTGGCTGCCCTCTGGAACGGCCTCCCCGCCGCCCGATCGATACCGATGTCGAGTTCATCGGCGATTTTGACGTGCTGCGGGCCAAGGGGGTGAATATCTCCGACGAGGGGATCTGTTTCGAACTTGAGGAGGAGTTGCCCTTCGAGATGCGGTTCGAACTGCACGGCCAGACCCAGACGCGGCGCGCGCACTGCGTCTGGGTGAGGCGCCTGCCGAACGGCGGCTACCACATTGGCTTGCGGTTCGTGCCCACCAAGCCGGTAGAGGAGTTTTGATGGGGTTCCGGCTGGTACCGTCCGGGCGATGCGGTTGCACAGCGAGGCAGGGAGCGGAAACAAGAAAGCCGACCCTTGGTGAGGGGCCGGCCTTCTTGCAGGAGAAAGGAGATAAGAGTTGTGTACTCGCTCTCTGGTTTTTGCAACCCCCATGCCACCAGGAAAGAGAAAAGGGGCTTTTGGGGTAACAGCCTGCCATGACGTTCTTTTTTTCAGAGGAGAAGCGACGCAGGGTGGGCCAGGGGAGTTTAATTTTTTGAACCTGCGGATATCTCCTGTTGTCGCCGGCAGGAAGTTTTTTCAAGTCAAAACCGCGAAGTAGAGAATAGAGGGGGTTTTGGAACAATAGTGAATAGTTCCGGCTGGTTACGTTGCGCTCATCGCCCTCTCTTCGGTGCGGGGGGCGGCTTGGGGAAAATTGTACCAGTTTAAAAAATTGTACGTCCGCCAGCAGCAGGGGCGGGCCAAAAGGCGAAATGACCCCGGGGTGGTCAAGGTGCCTTGAGGATCTTGTGGTGCAGGGGGGATGGGGGGCTGCGTTGTCGGTGACATCAGGGAGGAAGGGAGATGATGGAATGGTTTAATGGTTTGAGTCTGCGGAAGAAGCTTTTCATGCTGGTGGCGTTCGCCTCCATGGCCCTCACCGTCAGTATCGGGTTGGGGCTCTTCATCATCAAGCGGGTGCAGATCGGCGGCTGGACCTACAGCGGCATCGAGATGAAGACCGACTACATCGACGACCTCGCCCGGGCCCGCCTCAATTTCAATCTCCTGAACAGCATCCTGAAATCCCAGATCCTCGAATACGACGAGGAATCCCTGAGCGGCCTGCGGACCACGATCACCAAGCAGGACGAGGTGCTCGCCGCCATGCGGGCAAAGCTCAAAGGGAGCGGGGACGCCAAACAGATGCACTGCGGCTCCTGTCACGTCATTCCCGAGGGTTCCGCCGTGGTGACCTCGTTCAGCCAGGCCGAGGCCAACTGGGGCAAGATGAAGGAGATCATCAACACCCAGATTCTGCCCGCCCTCCAGCGGGGCGACGCGGCCGGCGCCACCGCCCTCTTCGAGGGTGAATTCTTCGACATGTACTACGACCTCATGAGCAGCACCAAGGACGCCGTGGACGAGCTGCGGAGCGTGACCGGACAGATCAAGGAGGCCACGGTCAAGGAGGTGAGGTGGTTCACCCTCTTCTTCGCCGCCGGCGGGCTGCTTTCCATCGTGGTGGTGATCCTCCTCTCCCTCTTCTTTGTGCAGATGATCGTTCGCACCGTCAACAGCATCGTCGGCGAACTGAACCATGCGGCGGATCGCATCACCGACGAGTCCCGCTCCACCTCAAGCTCCACCCAGACGCTGGCGGAGATGGCCTCGGAGATGGCGGCCTCCCTGGAGGAGACCAGCGCCTCGCTGGAGGAGATCACCGCCATGATCCAGCAGAACGATACCAACTCCTCGGAGGCCAATGGCGCCATGCGCCATAATGCCGAGGTGAGCCAGCGGGCGAATCTCGACGTCGGCGAGATGCAGAAGAACATGCAGCACATCAAGCAGGACAGCGACGAGATCTCCTCCATCATCAAGGAGATCGAGAGCATCGCCTTCCAGACCAACCTGCTGGCCTTGAACGCCGCGGTGGAAGCGGCGCGGGCCGGTGAGCATGGCGCCGGTTTCGCGGTGGTGGCCGATGAGGTCCGGAATCTCGCGATGCGGGCGGCGGATTCGGCCAAGAACTCCGCGGCCCTGATCGAGCGGGCGATCAAGAACGTTGACAACGGCCTTGCCCGGGTCAACTCCGTGGTGGAGGAGTCGAACGAGGTGATCACCGGCACCAGGAAGGTCGGCGTGCTCATCGAGGAGATCTCCACGGCCTCCCGGGAGCAGACCCAGGGCATTCTCCAGATCAACAAGGCGGTCACCGAGATGGACAGCGGCACCCAGCAGCTGGCAGCCAGCGCCGAGGAATTGGCGGCGGCCGCCGAGGCGGTGATGTCCCAGACCATCATGCTGCGCGACAATATCCAGGGGCTGACCGAGCTGGTGGAGGGGCGCCAGGGTGGGCAGGGTGCGGAAAGGCGGGCGCTGATGGTGCGACCCGAGGAATGATTCGCCTTCGCGGGCGAAGTCGGCAACAAAAAAGCCA
>JBFLYY010000247.1:0-6165 GCA_040756495.1 Thermodesulfobacteriota bacterium
ACCTGGCGAGGCGAAATAGAGGCCGAGGCCGGAGAGGAGGGCGAGCAGCAGACCGATCCACGGGCGGCCGGCGCGACCGGCAGCATCCGGCGCACAATGGCAGGGGGAAGAGATGGCCATGGTCAGCGTTTCTTCTGGATCTTGACGGTGAGGATGCGGCGCCGGTCGGCGGCCATCACCTCGAAAACGAGGCCGTTGATCACCATGGTGGCGCCCACGCTGGGCACCCGGTCGAGGTGGTGGAGGATGAGCCCGCCCACCGATTCGTGCGGCCCCTCCGGGAAGGTGACGCCGAAGAACTGCTCCACCTCTTCGAGATCCACCTTGGCGGCGGTGAGCACCGTGTGGTCGTTCACCACCTTCCAGCGGCTGACGCTCTTGTCGTACTCGTCGCCGATCTCGCCGACGATCTCCTCCACCACGTCCTCCAGGGTGATGAGGCCGCGCACCGCGCCGAACTCGTCGGTGACCACGGCCATGTGGATCTTCTGGGCCTGGAAGAACTTGAGCAGATCGACGATCTTGCGGTTTTCCTGGACAAAGCAGGCGGGCTTGGCCAGGGCGCCGGCGGTGGCGGCGGGCTCTTCGCCCAGGCAGTAGGGAAGCAGATCCTTGGCGTGGAGGATGCCCACCATCTGCTCCGGGGTCTCGTTGTAGACCGGGATGCGGCTGTAGCCGCGGTCGATGATGAGGCGGATGAGTTCCGGCACCGGGGTGTTGGCCTCGGCCATCACCATGTCGGAGCGGGGGGTCATGATCTCGTAGGCCAGGGTATCCTTGAATTCGAGGATGCTGGCGATCATCTTGCCCTCTTCCGGCGAGATCAGCCCCTGCTCCTCGCCCTCTTCGAGGATGTCCTGGATCTCCTGTTCGATCTCCTCGGCGCTTTCATGCTGTCGGAAGGCGGCAAGCCGGGCAACGAGGCGTTTCCACAGCGATTCCTGGGCAGGAGGAGGGGGCGAGGGTCGGGGGGTGTCCATGGAGGGGCGGCGTTCGGGCGGCTTCGACGTTCCGTGCGTGGAATTGGGCAATTGCGAATCTCTCATGGATACGCCGCGGGCGCGGCTTTGTCCAGAAAAAAAATTGACGTCCTCCGGGAAAGTAGGTATAAGGGCCTCGATTTAGACAGGGGAAGAGGGGTGGGCGGTCCATCGCCCAGAGGCAGTAAGCCATAGTCGATATGGTGATTCCAATGAGGCGCCGCGCCGCGCTGTAGGCCGGCGGCCGTATCCGCGATTTCATCTTTTCATTTACCCGGAAACCGAGTACAAGGACACAGGGGAAAAACGCCGCAGATCGCTGCCGCGCGCCTTCTCCCCGGTGGCAACGACAGTAAGCACGACCGGGGAGTTCCCCGGCAAACAACACGCCCGAGGGTTGGTTTGAAAGAACGTGTCCTGATTGCAAACCGTGGCGAGATCGCCTTGCGCATCATGAACGCCTGCAAGGATCTCGGCCTTGATTATGTAGTGATCTATACGGCGGCGGACGAGGGATCGGAACATGTCCGCCGCAACCTCGACAGCCGGAGCAATACGAAGCGCGCCTGGCGGGTTTCGAGCTACACCGACCCCAACGACTTGCTGGCCGTGGCCGACCACACCAAGTGCACCGCCATCCATCCCGGTTACGGCTTTTTCTCCGAGGACTACCGCTTCGCCCGCCGCGCCACCATCCGCAGCCGGCCGCTCACCTTCATCGGCCCCAAGTGGGAGGTGGTGAAGGATCTCGGCGACAAGATCAACACCAAAAAGGTTGCCAACCGCCTCGGCATCCCCACCATTCCCGGCACCGACGGCCCCATCTACAACGAGATGGAGGCCGAGGAGATCGCCCACCTCCTGCTCCAGGAGCAGAACGAGCAGGGCATCGACCACGCCTCGGTCCTGGTCAAGGCCGCGGCCGGCGGCGGCGGCATGGGTATCGAGGAGGTGTACGAGATCGAGCACTTCCGCCGCGTTTACCGCCAGATCCAGAACTACGCCAAGCGCCAGTTCGGCGACCCCGGCGTCTTGATCGAGCAGCGGATCCGCGACTTCAACCACCTGGAGGTCCAGCTCGTCTGCAGCCGCCACGGCGAACGGGTCCACTTCGGTACCCGCAACTGCACCATCCAGAGCACCGGCCGCCAGAAGCGGCTGGAGGCGGCGCCCGGCTTCGACAACTCCTGCTTCCCCTACGAGTTCGATGCCAGGGACACCCTGGACAAGGTGGTGGACTACTCGCTCAAGCTCGCGGCCCACGTGCGCTACGACAACGTCGGCACCTGGGAGTGGATCGTGACCCGCGACGGCCGTCCCTACCTGCTGGAGGTCAACACCCGCATCCAGGTGGAGAACGACGTCTCGGCCCGCATCAGCTATCTGAACGGCAGGCATCCCAACCTGATCCGCGAGCAGATCCGCTTGGGATTGGGCGACCGCATGGGATTCAGCCAGAGCGACGTCGAACTGCGCGGCGCCAGCATCGAGCTGCGCATCGTGGCCGAAGACCCGTACCGCGGCTTTGCCCCCTGGATCGGCACCATCTCGAAGTTCAGCCATCCCGAGCACGACTGGTCGGTGGTCTATACCCACGTGCCCACCGACCGGCCCTACACCATCCCCAGCGAGTACGACCCCAACCTGGCCCTGGCTCTGGTCTGGGGCGATTCCATGGCCGAGGCCAAGGCGCGGGCCCGCCAGTTCCTGAGCGAGACGGTGATCGAAGGCACCACCGCCAGTGGCGCGCCGATCAACACCAATCTCCAGTACCTCGCCGAAAACATGGACCGGCTGCTCACCTTCTAAAGGCAAGGTGTCTCCTGTATGAGTGAAGATCTCCGCAAACGACTGCTCAAGCTCGAAGAGCGCATCAATTACCTCGGCCAGATCAAGGAAGGCACCGACTGGGGCAACCTGCCCGGCCTGCGCGAGAAGTTCGCGAAGATCCGCGGTTCCTTCTACGACCTCTCCCACGAGGCCCTGCTCGGCGAAATCAAGGAATTCGAGGAGTCCCTCTCCTTTCTCGAGACGCGCTGCGAGGAGAGCCTTACCCCCATGGAGCGGGTGCGCATCGTCCGCAGCCCCCTGCGCTTCTCGCTGAAAGACCTTCTCGAAAACGTCTACGAGGACTACACCGAACTCGGCGGCGAGGAGGATGCCAACATCGATCCCGCCATCGTCGTGGCCCGGGCCAGCATCTCCCGCCGGGTGAAGGGCAAGCCGGTGAGCCAGCAGGTCATGGTGATCGGCCACGAAAAGGGGCACGGCGAGGAGTACCGCAACGGCGGCAGCACCAAGCCGTGGGGCAACGAGAAGGCCTTGCGCTACATGCGGGTCGCCGAAACCGAGGGCATTCCCATCCACTTCTTCGTCTTCACCCCCGGTGCCTTCCCGGTGGAGGATTACCCCGGCGCGGCCCAGCAGATCGCGAGAAACCTCTACGTCATGGCCAAACTCAAGGTGCCGATGATCTCCATCACCTCCGAGGGGGGCAGTGGCGGCGCCGAGGCGGTGGGCATGGGCGACGTCCGCCTCATGTTCTCCCACGGTTATTATTCGGTGATCTCGCCCGAGGGCGCGGCGGCCATCGAGGGCAAGATCCGCGAGGGCGAGAAGGTGCCCAAGGAACTCATCGAGGAGTGCGCCACCAGGCTGCACATCACGGCGGAGGAGAACCTCGCCCTCGGCACCATCGACCGCATCATCTACGAGCCGCCGCTGGGCGCCAAACGCGACGACTTCGCCTTCTTCCGCGAGATCAAGGAGGAGGTGATCCGGGCCACCGACGAGGTGGTGCTCAAGACCAAGAGCCTGCGCGCCTTCCGTGCCTATGAACTGAAGATGCAGAAGGCCGAGGAGAATTCCGGCGAGGAACCCCACATCGACATCACCTGGGAACTCGATAGCGACGAGGTCAAAAGGCTCCTCTCCCTGCGTTCCAGAAAGTACCGCAAGATGGCGACCCAGGGCTACACCGAGAAGGAATCGGCCTGCGCCCTCTGGTGCCAGCGGGCCCGCCAGAACCTGGCCAGATTCTACTACACCTTCCGCTACGACGTCCTGAAGCCCCAGCACAAGCAGGTCCGGAAGGTCATCAAGGACGTTTCCGGCGAGGGCTCCATGCTGATCAAGCAGGTCTCCGCCCCCTTCACCTCGGCCTACGACTTCATCACCAGAAAGCCGGGGAGCCGGCCGGCCCGCATCGGCGGTTTCCTGCCTGGCACCGTCGAGGAGCGGGTGGAGTTCGGCGAGATCTACACGAGCCCCTTGGCCAACGAGGACCGCACCGTCACCTGCCCCAACGCCGAAAAGAGCGGCTGCCGCGACCTCTGGGTGCCGGACCTCTACGGCGAGTTCTGCGGGGTGTGCGAGAACTGCGGCCACCATTTCCCGCTGGAATACGAGTGGTACCTGCGCCATCTCTTCGATCCGGGTTCGATCCGCGAGTTCAACAGCGAGATCGCCTCGGGCAATCCGCTCGCCTTCCCTGGCCTCGACAAGAAGGTGCAGGCGGCCGCGGCCAAGACCAAGCGCAAGTGCGCCATGGTCACCTTCGATGCCAAGGTGATGGGCGTCGATATCGTGGTGGCCATGCTCTACAGCGATTTCCGCAACGGCACCGTGGGCTCGGCCGAGGGCGAGAAGTTCGCCCGGGCCTGCGAGGCGGCCAAGCTCAAGCGGCGCCCCTTGCTCTCCTACGTCCATACCACCGGCGGCATCCGCATCCACGAAGGGACATTGGGCGTGGTGCAGATGCCCAAGTGCACCATGGCGGTGCGCGAGTACATCGATTCCGGCGGCCTCTACATCGTGGTTTACGACAACAACTCCTACGCCGGGCCGGTGGCGAGCTTCCTCGGCTGCTCGCCCTATCAGTTCGCCATCCGTTCGAGCCGCATCGGCTTTGCCGGTCCGCGGGTCATCCGCGAGACCACCGGCGAGGACGTGGCGCCCGACTACCACAGCGCCCGGAGCGCCTTGAAGCGCGGCCACGTCCAGGGCATCTGGGACCGCCGCGAGTTCCGCCGCAACCTGCACCGGTCGCTGATGACCATGGGCGGCGGCAATCTCTACTACCGTTAAGCACGAGGCCGAGCGATGATGGAGCCGGATATCGATTTCGACGCGGTCTTAAGCCAGTACCGTTCCGACCCCTACGACTACGTGGACGTCTGCACCATGCATACCGGCCGCCTCCGCTTCAAGGTGCGGGAGGGCGCCAAGGTGGAAGGCCCGACCGGCAAATGGTACCACCTGCCCGGCACCCTGCTCTTCGAGCTGGAGCGGGAGCGCAACCCCAAGAAGATCACCTGCGCCACCAACGGCGAGATCGCCGCGGTGCGCGCGGAGCTTGAAGGGGAGTTCGTCGAGGCGGGCGAGAAGATCATGACCATCAAGCATCCGCTGAAAAAGCGGGAGATCATCGAATCGATCCTGCGCCGGGTGCTCACCCCCTTTGTCGCCCCGGAGAAGGCCAAGTATTTCTTTTCGCTGGACCTCCAGGCCAAGATCGACAAGTACGGCCAGCGCGAGGTGGCGATCCGGCCCGGCGACGAGATCCTCACCATGAGCCTGATGAAGCGCGACACCCCGGTCTATTACCAGGGCGAGCCGGGCATCATCCACTCGGTCTATTTCAAGCCGGGGGTGAGCGTGGATCAGGGCGAGCCGCTCATTGGCATCTGCCCCGAGGAGAAGCTCGCCTACATCCAGAAGATCATCACCCGCGTCAAGGCGGAGTGGGAATAACCCTTATGAATCCCGCCCGGCTTCGCCCCCTCTTCGAGGCCGAGGCGGCAGGGCGGGCCCCTTCCTTTTCTCCCGAAATCGCCTCCCGCATCATGCGTTACGGCGGCATGGTCGGCAGCCGGATCGAACGGTTCGCCAGCCGCGGCCGCTGCATGGACTACGGCCGGGAGTTGATCCGCCGCCATGAGGAGGAGGGGGGTTCCTTCCCTTCGGGCCTCGTCCTTGTCGCCGAGGAACTCACGGCGGGCAAGGGCCGCTTTGCCCGCGCCTGGCACGCCCCCCAGGGCGGCCTTTGGTTGACGCTCATCCTGGTCAACACCCTCCTGCCCGAACACGCCCGCTTTCTCCCCCTGGCCGTGGGGGTGGCCTGCTGCGAGACCGCGCGCCACTTCGAGGTCGATGCCCATCTCAAGTGGGTGAACGACGTCCATGT
>JBFLYY010000248.1:0-2491 GCA_040756495.1 Thermodesulfobacteriota bacterium
CAGCACGCCAAAAACAAGACGCAACACAAATATTCCAAGGAATTCCTCGCGGCCTTCGGCTTCGTCATCCTGCCTTTGACGGAAAACATCGGCCACCGGGCCGCGATCTACATCGAGGAATACGCGCTCTCCTCCGGACTACGGGCCGGTGACGCCCTGATCGCCGCCACGGCGACGGAAAACAGCCTCACGCTGGCCACCGGCAATGCCAAACACTTCCGGGCGATCAAAGACCTCTCTCTGAAAACCTTCACACCGTAGGGAAGACAGGATGATTCAACATCCGACGCAAGAATCTCGATGACGGCCTCTCCTCCCTCATCCCGCCATCACTCCTCGCCCATTTTCCGAAAACTTGCCTACCCCTGATGATTTTTCACCGGATAGCGTTTGCCGCGCCACTCGAAGTCATCGGTCTGCCAGTCGGACAATGATCCCTGGGCATACTCCACCACCAGGCCGGACTCCACCAGCAGATCGCAGACATCGCCATCGAGCTTGTGGTCGTGGACCATCTGTTCGAGGATGTGCATGGCCTCGGAGAGCCGCTTGCCCCGCTTGTATGGGCGGTCCGAGGCGGTGAGCGCCTCGAAGATGTCCGCCACCGCCATGATCCGGGCCTGCAGGGGAATCTCGTCCCCGCTCAACCCGTGGGGGTAGCCGCTGCCGTCGAGCTTTTCGTGGTGCAGCCCGGCATAGAGCGGCACCCGGCGCAGCTTCTTGGGAAAAGGCAGCCCTTCGAGCATCTTGATGCTCACGTTGACGTGGTTGCCCACCCTCCTGCGCTCGTCTTCGGTCAGGGTGCCCTGACGGATGGAGAGATTCTTCACCTCGTCGGTGTCGAGCAGCGGCATGGGCTTGCCGCCAATGGTCAGCCCCACGCCGGCGATCTTGTGGATGCGCTGCAGACTCTCCTCGGAAAGGCTCTCGCCGCCGACATTCACCTCCTCCAGAAAACGGAGATAGTCGTCAAGGTCGCGGTGATCGACCTCCGCCGCCTCCGGGGCGACGGTTCCCCCGCCGCCGGCGGCCAGGAGATTCCTGAGCCGCCGGATCTCCCGGTCCCGCTTCAGGATCTCGACGCGGTTGCGCACCAGCTCGATGCGGTCGAAGACGGTCTCCAGCTTGGTGGCCTTATCGACCACGAATTCCGGGGTGGTGATCTTGCCGATGTCGTGCAGCCAGGCGGCCATGCGGATCTCCGCCATCTCGGCCGGCGAGAAGGAGATCACGGCAAAGGGGCCGCTTTCCGCCGCGTTGACCTTCTCCGCCAGCCGTTCCGTCATGGCCGCCACCCGCAGGATGTGGCCGGCGGTGTAGGGCGACTTCTCGTCGATGGCATCGGCGATGGTCTGGATGAAGGCATTGAGCAGGTTTTCGAGGCCCCGGACCAGCCGCATGTTGGTGACCGCCACCGCCGCCTCCGAGGCGAGGGAGGTGACCATTTCCACCTCCTCCTCCGGGAAGGCTCCCACCTCGCCGGTGTCGCGGTCCCGCGCGTTGATGAGCTGCAGCACGCCGATGATCTCCTCCTCGTGGTCGCGCATGGGGATCACCAGCATGGACCGGGAACGGTAGCCGGTGGAGGCGTCGAACTCCTTGGTGCCCTGGAAATCGAACCCCTCGGCAACATAGACGTCGGGAATGTTGACGGGCGAGCCGTTCAGGGCGCAGTGGGCCGAGACGTTCTGGTGGTTCTCGGTGCCGTCCGGCTGATAGAGGAGCACCGACGACCAGGTCACCGGCGCCCCGGTGCCGCCCATGTGGATGCCCATGGATTCGTTCTGGACGATGGCGAAGTCGAGCACCTCCCGCTCGTCGTCGCGGATGTAAAGGGCGCCGCCGTCGGCGTTGGTGAAGCGCCGCGCCTCGCGGACGATCATGTCGAGCAGGCGATCGAGCTGTTTTTCGGCGGAAAGGCCGAGCCCGATCTGCACCAGTTCGTAGATGTGGGAGAGCTGCCGCTCGGCAAAGAGCCGGACGTTGCCGACCACGTCGTCGAGCAGTTCGTTGATGAGGGCGTCGGGGATGTCGGGACGCTGGCTCACCGCGCAACGGCGGATGTCGGCGGCGATCCGCCGCACCAGCCTCTCCACGGCCGGATGTTCCTGCACCCACCTGTTGTCCCCGATCTCGCCCATACGCCCCCTGCCCACCTCCGGCTGAAAAGGATCGACCGCCGGGACGCCCTGCACTCCATTCCGTCCGTGCCCCCGGCTCCCTCGCCACATTACCAATAGTAGCAAGAAATAGACAAACCGACAAAAAAATCGCCACCGCGCCGTGACCGCACCAGTAGCGCTTTTCGCCCCTCCCGCCTGTTGACTTGCGCCGCCCGGCGTGCTAGGTTGAGCCGTGATGCCCTGCTTCCGGGCAGAGTGCCGCAGGGCACGGTGTCTTTGCGGCGAGGTGCC
This sequence comes from Thermodesulfobacteriota bacterium, assembly GCA_040756495.1. Lineage (GTDB taxonomy): Bacteria > Desulfobacterota > Desulfobulbia > Desulfobulbales > Desulfurivibrionaceae > JAJZRJ01. The sequence goes on from JBFLYY010000248.1 coordinate 2,415, forward strand.
TCGTGGCGCCGCATCACCCAGGAGGATTCGCATGTCGTACCCGCATCTTCGCCCGGCCGGGAAGGCCCTCCCCCTCC
>JBFLYY010000249.1:0-11746 GCA_040756495.1 Thermodesulfobacteriota bacterium
TTTCGATACAATCGGCTTACCTCGACTCTCATGACCTCAACTTCTCGAACCGCCCGGTGCGGACCCGCATGCCGGGTGGTGTGGGAGGGGAGCGGTCAGGATTCCTGACCGTCCCCTATCCCGATTGCGCCACTCCTCTTGAGGTACCGCCTCTGTCTCGTTGCCGCGCGAGCCTCCGGCCTGCGGGAGTGGTCTCTCCCCCGGCGGAACCGAAGGAAAATGGGTGAGCTTTTGTTGGAAAGTGGCTACATTGTGCGCGGTGAACATGTGTTCCATCCCCACGTACAGGTGATTGTTATGGATATTTCGCAGGCCATCGCGGCCATGAAGAAGAAGCCGGGCTTTGCCGAGAACGTCGGCATGGTGCTGGTCCACAACGGCGTGGTCCGCGCCTGGAGCCGCAAGGATAAAAGCGGGGTCACCGAGCTGGAGGTTTCCCCGGACCAGGCGAAGATCGAGGCGATCCGCCAGGAGTTTTTGCAGCGCCCGGGCATCTTCGACATCGTCATCGAGGCGAAAAGCGGCCGCTTCCAGCCGGGCGACGATCTTCTCTTCCTCATCGTGGCCGGCGACATCCGCGAGAACGTGAAGCCCGCCCTGGCCGATCTCCTCGACCGGGTCAAGGCCGAGGCGATCACGAAGCGGGAGATCACGGTTTCCTGAGCAGTTTGTTGCCCATTTCTCTGCTTGCAAAACAACGCATTTCCGGTTAGTAAAGAGCCTTCCTCGCGGCCGGCACGCGTCCCGGGGATTTCGTGGTTGGAAAAGGTCATGGATGACTTTTGCAACCCCTGTGAAACACGCCGGCCCCAATCATTTCAGGAGAAAGGCGTATGTACACCAGTTCCGATCTGCGCAAGGGGCTCAAGGTCAGCATCGACGGCGACCCCTATATCATCACCGATTTCGAATTCTCCAAGCCCGGCAAGGGGCAGGCCCTCTACAAGTGCCGCTTGAAGAACATGATCACCGGCAATGCCTTCGACCGCACCTTCCGTTCCGGCGACAAGTTCGAGAAGCCGGACCTGATGGAGCGCACCATGCAGTACCTCTACGCCCAGGGCGACGAGTTCCACTTCATGGATACCCGCAGCTTCGAGCAGATCGTCATCACCAAGGCGCAGCTCGGCGATGCCATCAACTTCCTGATCGACAACATGGAGGTGGATGTGCTCCTCTTCAACGACCGGCCCATCGGCGTGACGCTCCCTAACTTCGTGAACCTCACCGTGATCCGTGCCGATCCGTGGGTCAAGGGCGATACCAGTGGTTCCGACTCCAAGCCGGTCACCGTGGAGACGGGCTACGTGGTGCAGGTGCCGCCCTTCATCGAGGAGGGCGAGAAGCTCCAGATCGACACCCGCACCGGGCAGTACGTGACCCGCGTGAAGGAGTAAGCTGTAAACGCCCGGCAGCACCGCATCTGCTTCGCAGTCTCGCTTCTGCTCGCTTAGCTGTCATCGGCCCGCTTGCACAGAACGGGCTATGCTGCGCGGACCTCTTTCGCGCATCTGCGGCACTGCTGGACGTTTGCATCCCGACAATGAATCCACTGCCGCGCCGATAATCGAATATGATTCCCCCTCGCGGCCTTATGCTGCGGGCCGCCGTCATCCGTGCGGTCCGCGCCTTTTTCGAGGAGGCGGGGTATCTGGAGGTCGATACCCCGCTCCGCCTTCCCTCCCTCGCCCCCGAGCCCCACATCGAGCCGCAGGAATCGGGCCCCTGGTTTTTGCAGACCTCGCCGGAACTCTGCATGAAGCGGCTCCTTGCCCGCGGCTACCCGAAGATCTTCCAGATCTGCCACTGCTTCCGCAAGGCGGAACGCGGCCACAAACATCTGCCGGAATTTGCCATGCTCGAATGGTACCGGGCTGGCAGCGACTGCCACGACCTCATGGCCGAGACCGAGGAGATGATCCGCTTCGTGGCGAGGACGTTGGGGATGGGGAAATCACTGCGCTCCCAAGGCCAGACAATCGAACTCGATGCGCCCTGGGAGCGGCTCACCGTGGCCGAGGCCTTTGGACGCTATGCCGGAGAACCGGCGGCGGAGGCGCTCAAGCAGGGGAAATTCGACGAACTCCTGGTGGAGCGGATCGAGCCCCATCTTGGCAACGGCCGACCCACTTTTTTGTATGAGTACCCGGCCGCCTTGGGTTCCCTGGCGCGGCTCAAGTCCGGCGACCCGACGGTGGCCGAACGCTTCGAACTCTATCTGGCCGGTATCGAACTGGCCAACGGTTTTTCCGAATTGATCGATCCGGCGGAGCAGCGGCGCCGCTTTGAGGCGGAGCAGGGTGCCATTCGCAGCCAGGGCCGCAATCCTGGCCCCATGCCGGAGAAATTCCTCGATGAGCTTGCCGCCATGCCCGAGGCGGCAGGGATCGCCCTGGGCCTCGACCGGCTGGTGATGCTCCTTGCCGACGCCGCCACCATCGATGAGGTGGTGGCCTTCCCCCCGGAACGGTTGTAATTCCTTCTTCCTCTGCGTAAGAGCCGGCTTCAGCCGCGACAAGAGAGTGCCGAGGGCCGAAGGTCGCGGGTAAACCAGCTCCTGCGGGCGAAGGCGAGAGGCGGCGGCCGTGGTTGATTACCTGGGCGCCACCGTGGCCAGCCGTTTCTGGATGAGCTGCAGATCGACCCAGGCAGCCTTTTTCATCTCCGGGTTGCGGAGGAGAAAGGCCGGGGCAAAGGTGGGCATGAGGGGAATCTGCTGGCAGCTCTGCCAGGTGCCGCGCAGTTGCAGGAGATTCTTCCTGCTGTGCAGCAGGGCCTGGGCCGCAAGGCCGCCCATGGCGCAGATCACCTTGGGCTGCACCGCCGCGATCTGCTGGAGCAGGAAGGGCAGGCAGGCGGAAATCTCCTCGGCCAGCGGCTCGTGGCCATCGCCGGGGCAACATTTCACCAGATTGGCCAGGTAGAGGTCGGTCCGGTTCAGGCCGATGGCGGCCATCATCCTCACGAGCAGCTCTCCTGCCTCGCCCTGGAAAGGCAGGCCGGAGCCATCGTCTTCGCTCCCCGGAAACTCCCCGACGATAAAGAGCTTCGCCCCGATCTCCCCCCGGCCGAAGACGATCTGCGTGCGTCCCGCATGGCGCGGACAACGCCGGCAATCGCCCAGTTCCTCGCGGATGTCCGCAAGGCTCAGGGCGGCGGTGGGGGGAGGGACGGGCGCACGCCCTGGCCGCTCGGCTGCGGGCGTTGGCTCTGTTCTGTTCCTGCGCCCGGTCTCCGGCCGCAGGAACCGGGCGAGTTCCGGGGTGGCAGGATAGCCCTCGACGCCCATGGCCATCTGGAAGGCCACCAGGTTTCGTGCCTCCCGGGCCAGTTCGGCCAGGTCCGCCGGGTCGGGCGAGGTGATTGTCTTTTCGTTCTCCATCACCGTTTTATACCCCGGCCGGCCACGAAAACCAAGGTGCAATCCCTCCATTGCCAGCGCCGTGTGATTGGTCTAGACTATTCTCGAACTTCGTGACCTTCCTTCCTGCCCCTATTCATCCCGGAGGAGCCCATGGAGACCATCACTGCCATCGAGACGCGTCGCGCGGTCAAGCATTTCGATCCGAACCACCGCCTGAGCGAGGCGGAGCGCGAGCGGCTGCTGGGCCTGGCCCTGCTCTCGCCCACGGCCTTCAACATCCAGAACTGGCGCTTCGTGGTGGTGGACGATCCACCTCTGCGCCAGGAGATCCGTAAGGTCGCCTGGGATCAGGCCCAGGTCACCGATGCCTCGCTCTTTGTCGTCCTCTGCGCCGATCTGAAGAGCTGGGAAAGGGAGCCGGCCCGCTACTGGCGCAACACCCCGTCCGAGGTGCGGGACTATCTGCTGCCGGCCATCGATGCCTACTACCGCGGCAGGCCGCAGGTGGAGCGGGACGAGGCCATGCGCTCCTGCGGCATCGCGGCCCAGACCCTGATGCTGGCGGCCAAGGCCATGGGCTACGAATCGTGCCCCATGGATGGCTTCGATTTTCCGGCGGTGGGCCGGCTCATCAACCTGCCGTCCGACCATGTGATCGCCATGTTCGTGGCCATCGGCAAGCCGCTCAAGGAGGCGTGGCCGCGGGGCGGGCAGATTCCCATGGCCGAGGCGGTAATTATGAATCGTTTTGCGTAAGGAGGAGATTATGGCGGAATTTCGGGTCTGCACCACCTGCGGCTATGGCCGCGGCTTTCACGTCCACTTCCGCGAGGTTGAAGGGGGCCTCGTCGTCGGCCTCATCTGCCCCAACTGCGGGCAGTCCTTTGACCTGGGCTGGCGGGAGGGGGATGTGCGCATCCCGCTTACGGTCACACCGGGGGCGGTCTATCCGGAAAAGGGCCAGCAGACTGTTCCTTGAGTCGGGGCCCTCGCGGTTCAGCGGGGGGGAGGGGCTTGGGCGTCCTTCTCTTTTCCCGCCCCGGAAGGGGCGGCCCCGGTGGCAGCGGCAGGGGCTGCGGCGGGCAGGAGTTTTCTGATGTCCATGGCCTGGGCCATGATGGTCAGGTAGGCCTTGTAGTAGGCCGGGGTGTCGATGGTGCCAGTGCGTTTTTTGGATGAGCGGCTCACGTAGTTGAGGATGATGGTGGGCACCTCGTAGTGGTGGATGGTGTTGTATTCCACGCTCCGGCCGTTTTCCACGAAGAAGATCCGGTTCAGGTAGAGATACTCCTCTCTTTTCCCGAGATAGTTGTAGGCGTCGTAGGTGTTCGGGCCACACTCCAGTGGCGGCAGGTGGTCGCTCACCAGGATGATGAGGCTCTTCGGGTCGATGCGCACCAACTCCTTCACATAGGCGGCGATGGCCTGGGTGCGGTAGTAGTACTGGTTGACCGCGCGCGTCAGCTGGTCGTCCTCCGGGCCACCCGTGACCTCGATGATCTCCGGCCGTTTTTTCGTGTTGATCTCGTTGGGCGTGTGACCGTACATGGTCAACACATAGTTGAACAGGGGGGTATGGGGATGCTCCTTGAGCCAGTAGGTGACGAATCTCAGATTCTGGCCCAGCAGATCCCCGTCGAACATGTATTCCTCGTCGGTCACGTCTCCCCTGACAAGGTAGGTGTCCTTGGCCGGCGCATACTCGCTTGGGTAGTATGCCCGTGCAAAGCCGATTCCCGCATAGGCATTCATGGAATTGAAAAAATCGGGCCGGTAGCCGTTGGTGGCCATGGTGTGGTAGCCGGCCTCGTTGAGAAGGTTGGGCAGGCACGGGGTCTTGGCCCCGGTGAAGACGTTGAATTCGACGCCGGAGACCTCCCGCAGGGCAGGGACGCCGCACAGCAGCTCGAACTCGGCCTGACCGGTGGCGCCACCGAAAACCGGGGAGTGGGAGAGGCTGCCCTTGTGTTTGAAGATCTTCTCGAACTCGGGGTGGGTCGGTCTGCGCGAGAATTCGGCGCCGCGAAGCAGCTCCGGATCGAGAAAGCTTTCGAGGACGATGAGGTGGACGTTCCGCTTGTGGCGCCGTTTTTTGATCCGCGCAACCACTTGCTCCTTGTCCAGGAGATAGAAAGGATTCTCCCGATAGTGGGCGGTCTTCTCCAGCATGGACCTGCGCTGGGCCTCGTTGTAGAGGGCCATGCCGAGCCGGCCGTTGTTGCCGGCGCTCACCAGGTCGGAATAATGGAGGATTTCCTTCTGGGTTGCCTCGAAGGCCGCCATGAAAGCCGCAGGGGAGTGTTCCACCGCCATGTAGAGGCCAAGAAACGGCAAGAGGCCCAGGGCGATGGGCAGGGGAGCCCTCCAGCGTACGTGCCAGAGAAAGAGGAGCGGCGGCAGGCCGTAGAGCAGGCCGGCCACCAGCAGGAGCCAGGTCGGCATGATGGCGAACAGTTCCGGCAGTTCGGCGAGTTCGATAATGCGCGGCATGCGGCCGAGCTGGAGGCGGTAGAGATCGAAGATGGCGTAGGCGAGCACGATGGGGAGTGCGACGATCAGCGGCTGCCAGCGCGACTTTCTGGTGATCGTGTTGCCGAAGAAATAGAGAGAGAGAAGCAAGGGGATCTCAAAACGCCAGGCCGGCAGCAGCGAAGGAAAGCCGCCGACCTGCTCCATGGCCGCGGTGTAGCCGAGGAGAAAGAGGAGGAAAACCGTATAGCGGCTCGTCGGCACAGGCCGCAGGAAACGGAAGAGATTGGAAAGCCGTTGCATCATGCGGGAGCGGTCATCCACACCGTCTGGTTCGAGTTCGCAGGCCGTTGAGGAGTCGGTTTGTCAACGGCCTGTGTCCCCGGCCCGTCGCGTACGAGCCGGAATTGTGTGAACCTGCCGGATTCACCCCGGCAGGTTCGTGGTGGCAAAAGGTCACGGAAAACTTTTTTCGCCCCCTGTCAGAGCAGCACCGGGATGGTCAGGGTTTCGTCGGGAAAGAGCAGATGGCGGCGCACGATCCGGACGTTGACGACCTCTCCTTTTTTCCTGTAGAGCAGGTTGATCTTCACATCCTCCGCAGTGGCGGCCGGCTCTCCATCGAGGGCGACGATGGTGTCGCCCGCCTCGATCCCCGCCTTGGCCGCGGCTCCCTCCTTGCCCACCTCCACAATCCGCACCCCTTTGTCGCTCTCGACGAGCTGAACGCCCAGGAGCGGCAGCGGTGGAAGCTGCGCCGGTTCGAGGTCGATGAGATAGTCCGCCTCGCTCGGCAGCACCTCGTGTTCCCGGGCCGGGAGGATCACCGCCTGGCTGACCGGCAGCCTTCTGGCAATGCGGGGCGGGATGGCGGTATCCTTCATGGCGTGGCCCTGGCCCACCACCATGGCCAGCCGGTATTCCGGGTTTTTCTTCAGGAACTCCGCCGCCGATTCCGCCATGGTCTCGTCCCACAAGGCCTGGGCCTGGAGGAAGTTGTTGATCTGCTCCGGCGGGGCGTGCTGGCCGTGCATGGTGAAGACGCCGCTGATCCGTTCCCGGTAGCCGGGCAGGCTCAAGTCGCGCTCCGCCGGGATCCTGGCCGCCTCTTCGGGCGTCAGTGCCGAGGGGCCTCCTTGGCGGAAGACCTTGGTGGTGAGCCCCTTTTCCAGGTTGAGCGCCACCACCGGCAGCCTGTTCGCCCGGGCAAAGGCGAGGATGTCGCGGTAGAAGCGGTAGTCGAAGCCCCAGTTGGTGAAGTAGCTGGAGCGCTTCAGAAACTCCCGTTCGCTGATGGTGCCGGCCAGGTAGGCGTCGAGCGCCGCCTGGGTCGGGCGGGGGAACATCTCCATGCCGATGGCGAGTTTCGGCGACTGGCGGTGCATGGCGCGGATCACGCGGAGTTGCAGGCGGTGGTCCTCCACCTTGTCGTGGGTCTCGCCGACGAAGATCACCCGCGTTTCCCGCAGCCGTTCCATGATCGCGGCAAAATCGAGGCGGTTGGCCGGCGCCACCCCGGTGGGCGGCAGGTCGAGCCACCAGCCGAGGCCCATGTCCGTCTTCTGGGTGCGTTGTTCAATGACGGTACCGTCCGTCAGATGGGCAAAGGTGGCAAGCGCCAGTCCGCCAAAGAGAAGGGGCAGGGCCTTTTCCGTCTCTTCGCGCGAGGCGGCGGAAAGGAGCACTGCCACCTCCTCCGGCCCCAGGGGATTGGCGCGCACCTCCAGGGTGAGACCGGCGGCGGGATGGTCGGGCCGGGCAAAGAGGGAACGGACCATGGGGGTGTCGAGCCCCAGGAAGAGGACGGCCCGACCGGCGAGGTCGCTGTCCTTCACCTTCGCGGCGGCCATGGTCTCGCAGCCGAGGGTGCGGAGTTTCTCCACCAGCGGGCCATAGGGCGAGGCCGCCGGGTCGTCCGGCACCACGGCCAGGGGATTGGCCGCATTCAGAAAGCGGGTCCAGACCAGAGGGTATTCGTCCTCCATCAGGGAACGCAGCAGATGGTAGTCCGGGTCGATGAGCAGTTCGCCGGCCGGCTCCGTCAGGGTGAGGCTGACCTGGGTGGCCGCCCCCTTCATGGGGATCTCCCTGGTGACGACCTCGCTCGGGGTGGTGACCCGGACCGGCACCGCGAGGGTGGCAGGGGGCTGCTGTTCCTGCACCAGGGTGAAGGCCAGGCGCGTCTGCCCCTCCTTTTCCTCCATGGCGATCTCCCTGATCGTGAAGCGGGGCGGTTCCCGCCCATCGAGCCACTGGCTGAAAAAGCCCTCCAGTTCGGGGCCGCCAGCCGCGACAAAGGCCTGCCGGACTTCGGGCCAGGCCAATGGTCCGCTGCTGGCGAGAAGCTGCCCGGCCGTGGCATTGAAGCGCTCATCGCCTATCTGGCGGCGCAGCATGTGGAGGATCATGATCGCCCTGGCGCTCGCGCGTTCCTCGCGGGTCGCGGCGCGCGCATTTTCCCGCAGGGCCGCAAGGCGGACCAGAATCGCCTTGCGGTCGTCGGGCGTGCTTTTGCCCGTGGCCTGGTCGAGGAGGGGCACGAGATCGATGGCCGGCATGGCGGCCACCTGTGAAGCCGGGGAGGAGGCAGTCGGCTGGTCGGCGGCCAGGGCCGGGGATGGCGGCAGCATGGGAGTCGCCAGCAGGGCCAGGGCCAGGCTAGCCGCGAATCGCGAGGCCAGCCTCGTTTTGCCAGGCCGCCAGGGCGGCGAGAGCTTTGTGCGCACGGTATTCTCCTCGTTGTTTTTTGCGGACCCTCTCCGTCACCGGCGGAAAGAGGCCGAAGTTCACGTTGGATGGCTGGAAGTGTTTCGCCTCGGTCCGGGTGAGGTGGTTGATAAGCGCCCCCAGGGCCGTCTCCGGCGGCGGCACCACCAAATCCTGCCCACCTGCCAGCCGCGCCGCGTTGATCCCGGCAATGAGCCCCATGGCCGTCGATTCCACGTAGCCTTCCACCCCGCTGATCTGCCCGGCCAGAAAGAGATCGGGCCGCTTTTTCGTCTGCAGGGTCGGCTGGAGTACCTTGGGCGCGCAGACAAAGGTGTTGCGGTGGATGCTGCCGAGCCGCGCGAATTCCGCCTGGCCCATGCCCGGAATCATGCGGAAGATCCGTTTCTGTTCCGGGTAGGTCAGCTTGGTCTGAAAGCCCACCATGTTGTACAAAATACCCTCGCGGTTTTCCTTGCGCAACTGCACCACCGCATGGGGCTCCTGGCCGGTGCGCGGGTCGGGCAGCCCCACCGGCTTCATGGGGCCGAAACGCAGGGTCTCCACCCCCCGGTCGAGCATCACCTCGATGGGCAGACAGCCCTCGAAGTATCTTTGTTCCTCGAATTCCTTGAGCGGTACCTTGTCCGCGGCCTTGAGCGCGGTGACGAAGGCGAGGTACTCTGCCTCGCTCATGGGGCAGTTGAGATAGTCGCCCGGCCCCTCGTCGTAGCGCGAGGCCTGATAGACGATGGCGCGGTCCAGGGAATCGGCGTGGACGATGGGGGCGATGGCGTCGTAGAAGGCGAGATGCTCCTCGCCGGTGAGGCTGGCCAGCGAGGCGGCCAGGGCATCGCTGGTCAGCGGGCCGCTGGCCAGGATGAGCGGGGTTTCCCCCGCTGGCGGCACCTCGGTAATCTCCTCGTGCACCACGCGGATTTTGGGGTGGTTGCTGATCCTTTCCGTGATCCAGGCGGCGAAGAGTTCGCGGTCCACGGCCAGGGCCCGGCCGGCCGGCACGCTGGTCGCGTGGGCAGCCTGCATGATGAGCGAGCCCATCCGCCGCATCTCTTCCTTCAAGAGGCCCACCGCGGAATGGGGATCGTCGGAGCGCAGGGAGTTGCTGCAGACCAGTTCGGCAAGGAAGGGGGAGTGGTGAGCCGGGCTGTAGCGGGCCGGCTTCATCTCGTGGAGGGTGACGCGAATTCCGCGGCTCGCGGCCTGCCAGGCGGCCTCGCTGCCGGCCAGCCCGCCGCCGATGATCGTGATTGCCGGTCCGCTCATAAGGAAAAAAGAGGCGCCGCCGCGGGGAATTGCCCCGCAACGGCGCCGGATAAAGGGACTCAGATCTTGAGGTGCGCCTTGATGGCGCTGACCACGGCGTCGCTGGAGGTGCCGGTGATGGAATGGAGCATGCCCTCCTTCTCGTAGAAGCCGATGAGGGGCGCGGTCTTCTGGTTGTAGGTCTCCAGACGGTGGCTGATCGCCTCCACCGTCTCGTCGGCGCGCTGAACCACCGGGCTGCCGCACTTGTCGCAGACGCCTTCCTTCTTCGGCGGGTTGCTCTTCACGTTGTAGATCGCCTGGCATTTGGCGTTCTCGCAGGTGCGGCGGGTGGTGAGGCGGTCGAGGATCACCTCGCGCGGCACGTCGATGCTCACCACCATGTCGAGTTTGATGCCGAGTTTGGCGAGCAGCACCTTCAAGGCCTCGGCCTGGGGGATGGTGCGCGGGAAGCCGTCGAGCAGGAAGCCCTTGGCGCAATCCGGCTCCTGGAGGCGCTTCTCCATGATGCCCATGATGAGGGAGTCGGGGACGAGGTCGCCCCGGTCCATGTAGCCTTTGGCCTCCTTGCCGAGATCGGTGCCGGCCTGGACTGCGCCGCGCAGGATGTCGCCGGTGGAGATCTGAACCGAGCCGTCGAGGGCGGTGAGCATCTTGGCCACGGTGCCTTTGCCGGCGCCGGGTGCGCCCAACAGGATGAGCTTCATATGATTCCTCCAGATGGTTGATTTGATGTGTGTTTGCTGCGTTGCAGGCGAGCCACTATACCCGATTTGGTCGCCGGAACCTAGGGAAAACTGGTGGCCAATGACGGCCGCGGCAGCGGGAACCAAAAGCGGCGGAGGGGGGCCGCTCTTGACAACCCATGCATCGAACTTATTGTATTGGCCAAGGCGTCAATATAAATAATTAAATCAATGGATTAAGGAATGGAGGTGGCGTATGGCGATCATCCGATTCAGCGACCGGCCCTTCTTTCGGAATCCGTGGGCGGATTTCGAGAGGATGCGCCGCGAGTTCGACTCCCTCTTTCAGGGGTTGGCCGGGGACTATGCCGGCCGGCCCGGCACCACGGTCTATCCGGCCCTCAACATCTCCGAGGATGCCAACAACCTTTACGTGCGGGCCGAGATTCCCGGCGTGAAGGGCTCCAATATCGATGTCTCGGTGGAGGGGGAGACCCTGACCATCAGCGGCGAGCGCACCACCTGCCCGGCCGAGCAAAAGCTCTCCTACCATCGTCGGGAGATCGAGTGCGGCCGCTTCAGTCGGGCCGTCACCCTGCCCACCAAGGTGAATTCCGACCAGGTTGGTGCCGGCTTCGTGAACGGGGTGCTGACCATCACCCTGCCCAAGGCCGAGGCGGCGAAACCCCGCAAAATCGAGATCAAGGCCCAGTAATGCCAAGAAGCAGGAGGTGCGACCATGACCGAGAAGGAATTGCAGGTGCGGGAGAAACAGGAGGTCCGGCAGGCCGGGGAGCCGACCAAGTCGGAGCGTTATTTCGTGCCGGCGGTGGATATCTACGAGACCGACGACGCGGTGACGGTGCTGGCCGACATGCCGGGCGTGGCCAAGGAGGGGGTGGAAATCGCCCTGGAGGACGACACCCTGACCATCAAGGGCACCAAGGGTGCCAACGGCGGCGAGGGTGAGCGCGTATTGCTCCGCGAGTTCGAGAGCGGACACTACCTGCGGCGTTTCACCATTGCCGAGGTCATCGACCAGGAGAAGATCGAGGCCTCCATGGCCGATGGCGTGCTGACCCTGAAGCTGCCCAAGGTGGAGCCGGCCAGGCCGCGCAAGATCGTGGTGCAGGGAGAGTGAGCCGGCGGCAACGCGACGAAGTCGGAGCGAAAATCAAGAAAGGCGGCCCAACAAACCGATGGCCGCCATTCTTTTTGGGGGGAGAAGAGAGAGAAA
>JBFLYY010000250.1:0-2849 GCA_040756495.1 Thermodesulfobacteriota bacterium
GCTCAGGGGGGCGCGCCCATGAGCCGCGACCAGTGGGCAGCCGTCTATCCGGCCTGTCGCCGCCTGCTGGGGCCGGCGGCCTGGGAGCGCCTGGCCGTTGGCGCCGACCATGCCCAATTTCCCCGCCGGCTGCGGGCAATGGCGGCCGCCGACCTGCCGGCCTTCCTGCCCGAATTGGCCGCTCTGGAATGGGCCAGGCACGAGGTGCGGGCGGCCGCGACCGCCATCGGTCCGGTGGACCGCCTCATTGTCAACCCCTTCCTGCGGGTGGTGGAGGCCGAGTGGCGGGGATTGGCGCCATGGCTCGGCGAAGGCGGAGAGGCGCTGCCGCGGCCCGGCCGGGAATGCCTCCTGGTCTGGTGGGCGCCGGTGCAAGGAACGGTATGCTGCCGGCCGGCCGGCGACGAGGATCTCCTGGCGCTCAAGGTGATGAGCGAGGAGGTCGATCCGCGGGCCGCGGCCACACTCGGCGGCCTGCCGGTGGGTGCCATCGACCGGGCCCTCAAGCGGGCGGTGGCCCACGGCCTGTTGCTGGCGCCCCCCTCTCGCCTCCGCCGGGACGAGACCATGTTCTCGGTGGCCGGGGTGGCGGAAGAGTGGCTGGCGGCACCGGTTTTCACCCTCCAGTGGCACGTCACCCAACAGTGCGATCTGCACTGCAAGCACTGCTACGACCGCAGTGCCCGACCGGCCGTGGCCCTGGGCCAGGGGCTCGCGGTGCTCGACGAGCTGCGGGAGTTCTGCCTTGCGCGCCGGGTGGAGGGGCAGGTCTCCTTTTCCGGCGGCAATCCGCTCCTGCACCCGGACTTCTTCGCCCTCTATCGCGGGGCCAGCGAACGGGGGCTGACCACGGCCATCCTCGGCAACCCGACCAGCCGCGAGACGCTGGCCGGGATCGTTGCCATCCAGGAACCCTCCTTTTTCCAGGTCAGCCTGGAAGGATTGGCACCGCACAACGATTTCATCCGCGGTCCTGGCCATTTTGCGCGGGTGCTCGACTTCCTCGACCTGCTCCGGGAGTTCCGTATCTACTCCATGGTCATGCTGACCCTTACCCGGGAGAACATGGACGAGGTGCTGCCCCTGGCCGAGTTGCTCCGGGGCAGGGTCGATCTCTTCACCTTCAACCGCCTGGCCATGGTGGGGGAGGGGGCGCAGCTCCTTTCGGTGCGGCCCGAGGAATACCGTGCCTTTCTCGCCGACTACCTCGCCGCGGCCCGGGAGAATCCGGCGATGAGCCTCAAGGACAACCTGTTCAACCTGCTGCGCCAGGAGAAGGGGCTGCCCCTTTCCGGCGGCTGCACCGGCTACGGCTGCGGCGCGGCCTTCAATTTCCTTTCGCTCCTCCCCGACGGCGAGGTCCATGCCTGCCGCAAATTCCCCTCGCCCATCGGCAATCTCCACGAGCAGGGATTGGCCGCGGTCTATGATGGCGAGGCCGCGCAGCGTTACCGGGCCGGTTGCCGCGCCTGTCGCGACTGTGCCATCCGCCCGGTCTGCGGCGGCTGCCTGGCGGTGGCCTACGGTTTTGGTCTCGCGGTGAACGAACAGCGCGACCCGTATTGCTTCCTGCCCCCGTCGGGCTGATACCCGGACTCTCCGCTTGTCTTGTCCGGGCGGGGCTGCCATAACAGCCCGTTGAAAAACGGGCTGTTGGCACCACAGGGATGTGGTGCCGAATTGTGCCGGCCCGAAAGGGCCAAGAAATTCGCGAGGCTGGCCAAAGCGCCTTTGGCCGGCCGACAGTTGAAAAAGCCGGGCATGGTTTTTTCAACGGACTGATAATGAGCAGACAACCCCACGGGAGCGCCATGCAGTTCCGGATCATGTCCTACAACATCCACCGCGCCATCGGCGTGGATCGCCGTTTCCGGCCGGAGCGCATCGCCCGGCTCGTCGACCACCACGCCCCGGACCTCCTTCTCCTGCAGGAGGTCGATGTCGGGGTGCCCCGCTCCCGCCATCTCGACCTCGGCGTCGAGCTGGCGCGGCTCTGCGACTATCCCTATCTGGCCGAGGGGCTCAACGTCCGGCTCCGGCAGGGCATGTACGGCAACGCCACCCTGAGCCGCTTTCCCATCGTGGCGGAAAGGAACATCGATCTGACCCTGCCCGGCCGCAAGGCGCGCGGCTGCCTCTATACGGCGGTGGAATTGAAAGGCGGGGCCTTGCCGCTGGCGCTCTTCAATCTGCACCTCGGTCTCTCCTTCCGCGAACGGCCGCAGCAGGTGGGACTGCTGGTCAATTCCCCCGAATTCGCGGCCCTGGGCAGCGACCATCCCTGCATCGTGGCCGGCGACTTCAACGACTGGCTGACCAGGCTGGCGCCGATGTTCACCGAGATCCTCAACTTCACCTGTACCACCAACCGCGCGCGCGGCTACCAGAACGCCTTTCTCACCTATCCCTCCTTTTCGCCCACCGCGGGGCTCGACAAGATCTTCGTGCGGGGCGGGCTCCATGCCCTCAAACGCCATCCCTGCCGGCTCGGCCTGTCGCGGGTGGCCAGCGACCATCTGCCGGTGATCGCCGACTTCAGATGGGAGGGGTGACGCCTTGCGGCGTCCCTCCTTTCCCCTGGGAGCCAACACGTTTTCCACAGGTTATCAACAGGATTGTCACTCGTTTTCCACCGTCCCCGCCATGGCTGCAATTGGCTTTCTCCGTGGTCAATTATTTTGACATGGCAATGGCCGATGTTCTATCCTGACAGGGAGAACGAGGTGCCGGGGGAGACTCCGGCGGGTTGCAAACACGCATCACCAGCACAAAGGAGGGACGTGTGGATACCAGGGATCTCAAGAAGATGCTGGCAGGGCTCAGTATGGCTGGGCTGTTGGCCGGCGCCG
>JBFLYY010000251.1:0-14097 GCA_040756495.1 Thermodesulfobacteriota bacterium
CCGCTGGAAAGGAGGGCAAAGAGCATCTTCTTTTTCATGCCCATGGCAGAAGCCCCTTACGCGGCCGCCCTGGGCCGCTGGATCCATTTTTCGACTTCGATCATCACCAGGGAGGCCACACCGGCGCCAAAGACCGCCAGCCAGGCGGAGAGTTCGATGGGCGCACTGGCAAAGAGGCGGTTCATGACCGGCACGTAGGTGTAGGCCACCTGCAACAGCAGCATGGCCACGGCGCCGCCAAAGACCAGCGGGTTCGAAAAGAGCGGCAGCTCGTGCACCTGGCGGGTGAGGGATCGGCAGTTGAAGAGGTAGAAAAGTTCCATGACCACGAAGGTGTTCACCGCCACGGTGCGCGCCTCGGCGAGGTTGCCGCCCTGGTCGAGTTCCCAGGCGAAGAGGCCGAAGGCGCTGACCATGAGCAAGAGGCTCATCAGGCACATCCGCACGATGAGCGGCCGGCCGAGCATCGGGCTCTTGGGATTGCGCGGCGGCCGGGCCATGATCCCCGGTTCCTTGGGCTCGAAGGCGAGCGCCAGGCCGAGGATGCCGGCGGTGGTCATGTTGATCCACAGGATCTGCACCGGCAGGATCGGCAGGGCCACGGCGAGGAAGATGGAGGCCATGATCACCAGCCCCTGGCCCATGTTGGTGGGCAGGGCCCAGACGATGAACTTGATGAGGTTGTCGAAGACCCCGCGCCCCTCCTCCACCGCGGCCTCGATGGAGCTGAAGTTGTCGTCGGTGAGGACCATGGCCGCCGCTTCCTTGGCCACCTCGGTGCCGGTGATGCCCATGGCCACGCCGATGTCCGCCTGCTTGAGCGCGGGCGCGTCGTTCACCCCGTCGCCGGTCATGGCCACCACGTGGCCATGGGCCTGGAGCGCCTCCACCAGGCGCAGCTTCTGCTCCGGGCTCACCCGGGCAAAGACCGCGGTCCGCTCCGCCTCGGTCATCAGCTCGCGGTCGGTGAGACGGGCCAGATCCTGGCCGGTGAGGGCCCGCACCTGCGTGCCGCCGATGCCGTCGAGCCCCATCTGGCCGGCAATGGCCGCGGCGGTGATGGCGTGGTCGCCGGTGATCATCTTGACCCGCACCCCGGCCTGCTGGCAGGTCCGCACCGCCTGGATCGCCTCGGGCCGCGGCGGGTCGATCATGCCCTCAAGGCCAAGCAGGGTGAGGCCGCCGGCCACCGAGTCGTGGCCGATGCGCTCGCCGGCCCACGGTTTGCTGGCCAGGGCCAGAACCCGCAGTCCCTGGACGGCCATGCGTTCCACCTCGGCCTGGATGCGGCCGGCGTCGAGGGGCACGGTGGCGCCGGCCTGATCGAGCTGGCCGGAGCAGGCGGCGAGCACCACCTCGGCCCCGCCTTTCACGTAGATGCGGCCATCTTCGTCGGTCTGGTGCAAGGTGGCCATATATTGATGCTGGGATTCAAAGGGAAGAGAGTCGCGCCGGGGCAGTTCCGCGGCCAGGCGGGCCGGGTCGAGGCCGCCCTTGCGCGCCGCCACCAGCAAGGCCCCCTCGGTGGGGTCGCCGTGCACCTGCCACTCGCCCGCCGCCTCCACCAGGGTGCTGTCGTTGCAGAGTGCCCCGGCCTTGAGGCATTCGGCCACGGCGGGCAGGCTGGCAAGGTCGGCGTTTTCGATGCAGCCGGCTGCCGGGTCGTAGCCCGCGCCGCTCACCCTGTAGGCCGCTCCGCCGGCCCAGATCGCCTGGACGGTCATCTGGTTCTCGGTGAGGGTGCCGGTCTTGTCGGAGCAGATCACGGTGGTGGAGCCCAGGGTCTCCACCGCGGGCAATTTGCGGATGATGGCGCGGCGCCTGGCCATGCGGCCGACACCGATGGCCAGGGTCACGGTGACCGCGGCGGGCAGCCCTTCGGGAATGGCGCCCACGGCCAGGGCCACCGCGGCCATGAACATATCGACAAAGCTCTCGCCGCGCCACATGCCCACCGCCACGGTCACGGCGGCAAGGCCCAGGATCACGTAGAGCAGCAGGTTGCTGAACTCGCCGATCTTCCTGGTCAGCGGCGTCTCCAGCTCCTCGGCCTCGGCAATGAGCTGGGAGATGCGGCCCACCTCGGTGTGGTCGCCGATGGCGGTGACGATGCCCAAGCCCTGGCCGTAGGTGACCAGGGTGGCGGCGTAGGCCATGTTGGTCCGGTCGGCCAGCAACGTCTCGTGGGCCAGCAACTCCTCCTTCTTGGCCACGGGCAGCGACTCGCCGGTGAGCGCGGCCTCGTCGATCTGGAGATCGCGGAGCTTGAGCAGCCTGAGATCGGCCGGCACCTTGTCGCCGCTCTGGAGGAGCACGACGTCGCCGGGCACCAGCTCCTCGGCGGAGAGGCGGCGCTTTTCGCCCGCCCGCACCACGGTGGCCTCGGCGGTCATGGTCCGGGCCAGGGCCGCCAGGGCGTTCACCGCCTTGGCCTCCTGGATGTAGCCGATCACCGCGTTGACCATGACCACGCCGAAGATGACGCCGCTATCGACCCACTCCCCCAGAAAGGCGGTGATGATGCCGGAGGCGATGAGGATGTAGACCAGGGGCTGGTGGAACTGGAGGAGGAAGCGGATGATGGCCGGGGTTTCCCGCTTGGTCGTGATGCGGTTTGGGCCGTATTCCTTCTGCCGGTGCTCGACGCTGAAGCGGTCGAGGCCGCGCTCCTGGTCGCTTTCGAGCAGCTCCACCACCTCGCTTGCGGGCAGGTGGTGCCAGTGGGTGCCGATCAGATTGTCCATGGCAGGGCGTCCTTTTGTGGGCAAATGAAAATCCGCGAGCAGGTGCTCACACGACTATAGCAAGGGTTGGCGCCGGGCGCACCATCTCTTGCGCCCGGCTGCGGCCGCACCGGTCAGCACCGCCCCTGCCGGGGGATGCTCTCTCTCCCTGGGGCGCCAATTCCGCGAGGTCGTCGGTGCAAAAGGTCAGGGCTGACTTTTGCAACTTCCTGTTAGAAATCAAAGAGTTCGTGCAGCAGGGACTTCTTTTTATAGTGCTGGTGGTGGTGGGACGCGCCCGCACCGTGCCCGTGCGGCCGGCCCTGTTCCGCCTGGCCGGTGGTGGCGGCGACGATCTTGTCCAACTCGCCCCGATCGAGCCAGACTCCGCGACACTTGGGGCAATAGTCGATTTCCACCCCCTGCCGCTCGGAAAGCAGCAGGTCCACTTCTGTGCAGACCGGACATTTCATGGCAACGTTCTCCTTTGCTGTGGCTTGCGCGGCACCCTCTGGCCCCGCTCTCTTGCCGAGTATGGTACCCCCTCGCAAACCAGAGAACAAACAGATAAAATGATTGCATTCCATCGAAAAAAACGAAATATTCCCCCTGTGGAATGGCTCAACTACCACCATCTCTATTACTTCTGGACCGTGATGCGCGAAGGCAGCGTCACCAGCGCTGCCGCCAGGCTCCGTCTGGCGCAGTCCACGGTCAGCGCCCAGCTCGCCCAGCTTGAGGCGGCCCTGGGCGGCAAGCTGTTCCAGAAAAAGGGGCGCGCCCTCCAGCCCACCGACCTCGGCCTCACGGTTTTCCGGTATGCGGAGAGCATTTTTTCCCTGGGCCGCGAATTGCTGGATACCGTGCACGGCCGGCCGGTGAGCGGTCCCTTGCGGCTGGTGGCCGGGGTGGTGGACGCCCTGCCCAAGCTGGTGGTGAGAAAACTCCTGGCCCCGGCCATGCAGCTGCCGGAAAAACTCCGCCTGGTCTGCCACGAAGGAAAGGGGGAACAACTGCTGGCGGAACTGGCCATCCATGGTCTGGACATTGTCTTGACCAACACCCCGGCCCGCTCCGGTTTGCCCATCAAAACATACAGCCATCTGCTCGGCGAATGCGGGATCACCTTCTTCGGCGTGAAAAAACTGGCCGCTTCGCTGCGCGCCTCCTTTCCCGCCTCACTGCATGGCGCTCCCATGCTGCTGCCGACCCCCATGTCGGCCCTGCGCGGCTCGCTCGACCAATGGCTGGCAACCCACCGCATCATGCCGCAGATCGTCGGCGAGTTCGACGACATGGCCCTGCTCAAGGCCTTTGGCAGGGCCGGGGACGGCGTCTTCGCCATGCCGTCGGTCATCGAAAAAGAGGTGCGGAGCCAGTTCGGCGTGGAGGTGCTCGGCCGCACCGAGGAGATCCGCGAACGCTTCTACGCCATTTCCGTGGAGCGCATTATCAAGCACCCGGCGGTGGTCGCCATCCGCGAGGCCTCGATGCACAAAATCTTCGGCCCCCCTGGCCCGCGGACGCGCCGCAGCCACACCGCTGTGTAGTCCCTTGTCCCTTGACCAGTGCTCCTTCGGCTGGTAAGAGTGGGGAGCGCCGCTGCCGCGCCCCGACCACCACCGATCAGGATTCGCCATGACCACCCTGCCCTGCTTCAAGGCCTACGACGTGCGCGGCCGCGTGCCGGACGAGCTGAACGAGGAACTCGCCTACTCCATCGGCCACGCCTTTGCCGCGGTGATCGAACCGCAACGGGTGGTGATCGGCCACGACATCCGCCTTTCGAGCCCCTCGCTCGCCGCGGCCCTGGCCCAAGGGCTTGCCGCCGCCGGGGTGGAGGTGCTCGACCTCGGCCGCTGCGGCACCGAGGAGATCTACTTCGCCACCAGCCATCTCGGCGTGGAGGGCGGGATCATCGTCACCGCGAGCCACAATCCGGCGGACTACAACGGCATGAAGTTCGTCCGCCAGGGGAGCCGGCCCATCTCCGGCGACAGCGGACTGAAGGAGATCGAACGGTTCGCCGCCCAGGGCCACCGCGTTTCGGCCACCCAGCCCGGCACCATCACTCCGGTGGACTGTCGGCCCGCCTACCTCGACCATCTTCTCTCCTACATCGACCCCGCGAGGCTGAAACCCCTCACCATCGTGGCCAACCCCGGCAACGGCTGCGCCGGGGCCGTGATCGACGCCCTGGAAGAGCACCTGCCCTTCCGCTTCATCAAGACGCAGTGGGAGCCGGACGGCACCTTCCCGCATGGCGTGCCCAACCCGCTGCTCCCGGAAAACCGGGCCGCCACCGCGGCGCTGGTGCGGGAACACCAGGCGGACCTCGGCATTGCCTGGGACGGCGACTTCGACCGCTGCTTCTTCTTCGACGAGGAGGGTGGCTTTATCGAGGGCTACTATCTGGTGGGGCTGCTCGCCCAGGCGATGCTCGCCAAAGATCCGGGCGCCAGGATCATCCACGACCCGCGCCTCATCTGGAACACCGAGGAGTTGGTCACCAGGGCCGGCGGGGTGCCGGTCATGTGCAAGACCGGCCACGCCTTCATCAAGGAGCGGATGCGCAGCGAAAACGCCCTCTACGGCGGCGAGATGAGCGCCCACCACTACTTCCGCGCTTTCTTTTCCTGCGACTCCGGCATGATCCCCTGGCTCCTGGTGGCGGAGATTCTCTCCACCTCCGGCCGACCGCTTTCGGCCCTGGTGCGCGACCGCCAGACCGCCTTCCCGGTGAGCGGCGAGATCAACCGGCGGGTGGCAGACCCGGCTGCGGTGATCGCCAGGGTGGAGGCCGCCTATGCCGGCACCCCCGGCAGCAGGGACTACACCGACGGCCTGAGCTTCAGCGCCAGGGAGTTCCGCTTCAACATCCGTTCCTCCAACACCGAGCCGGTCTTGCGCCTCAATGTCGAGACCCGCGCCAACCCGACGCTGCTCCGGGAAAAGACCGCCGAACTCCTCGCCCTGATCGAAGGCTGACCACATCCCGCGGTTATGTCACACCGTGGCACTTGCCGCGCTTGACGCCCCGCCGGCCCTCTTGGTAGAGTAAGACTTTCAGCATGATCCTCCATGTTCCTGTGAGGTGTCCGATGACGCAACCCAAAATCCGCCGCCTCTTTCTCCTGCTGACGCTTGGCGCCCTAACCCTGCCAGCCCCGGCCCGGGCCGTGAACTGGCTCATGCTCCAGGGCACGGAACCGGAGGGCGCTCCGGCCGTGCGCCTCTATGGCAACGTAACCGTCGATTACCAGCGCACCGACGATACCCATGTGCCGGTGGGCGCCTGGCTCGGACAGAAGGCGGTGTTCAACCAGATTGGCCCCCGCCTGGCCTCCTCCTCCCAGCTCACCCTGCGCAAGATCAGGGTCGGCGCCCGCGGCGCCCTGCCCGATCCCCGCTTCAACTACGTGGTCATGGCCCTGG
Organism: Thermodesulfobacteriota bacterium; assembly: GCA_040756495.1. GTDB lineage: Bacteria > Desulfobacterota > Desulfobulbia > Desulfobulbales > Desulfurivibrionaceae > JAJZRJ01. The sequence continues at coordinate 6,159 of JBFLYY010000251.1, forward strand.
CCGGCGACAACGACGTGACCCGCCTCGACCAGGGCGACCGGGTCCGGCTGCTGGATACGAGCCTGACCATGAGCGTCGTCCCCCACGCCCGCCTCCGCCTGGGCATGTTCAAGTACCCCGGCGCCGAGGAAGGGTTGCAGTTCAACGCGCCGGGGCCCTACGTCAACCTGAGCACCATGGGCAACCAGCTGCTGCAGGAACGCTTTTACGACAACGACGGCGGCAACGCCCTCGACCCCAATCTCTCCGGCGCCAGCAGCACCTTCCGCGACATGGGCGCCATGCTCTTCGACTCCTTCCGGACCCGGTCGTGGGAGCACACCTACGCGATCATGGTCGGGAACGGCCGCGGCATCAGCACCGGCGGCGGCAGCCCCGATCAGGATCTCTACCTCTATTGGGCGTCGGAATACCTCCTGGCCGGCAAGGGCATGAAGCAGCAAGGGTTGAAGCTCTTTGCCTGGTGGCAGGAGGGCGACCGCACCCTGAGGGCCGATCCCCTCCAGGCCACCCAGGAGTTCGACCGGACCCGCTATGGCGGCGGCGCCGCCTATCGCCAGGGGAACATCCGCGCCACCGTCGAGCTGGTCGCGGCCGACGGCATGATCCCCAACAGCACCGACTCCGGCGGCATTCCCGGCGCCTTCAACAACGCCGGCACCGCGGTCTCCTCCTACAACCTGCTGCCGAACGAAGAGGCCTTTGGCTGGTACGTCGATCTCGGTTACCAGCTGCTGCCGGACTGGTGGCTCGACATCCGTTACGACCGTCTGGACCGGGGCACGGACATCGCCAGCAACGAGCGGCGCTTCACCACCCTCACCCTGGGCTCCCACTACGACCTCACCCCCGGTACCCGCCTGCTGGCCAATTACGAAATCCGGGAAAACAAGGCCCCCCATCTGGCCGACAACGCCGCCCAAAACCTCCTGCTCGACGCCTACGACAGGATCTTTTCCCTGCAGCTGTTCTGGATGTTTTAGCCGGCCCGCGCACGCAAAGGAAGCTCCATGACCCCTACGCCCGAGGCGATGCATATCCGCACCAAGGCCATTCTCTCGGTGATGCTCATCATCACCACGCTGACGGTCGCCTTTCTCTACCTGAGCATCCGCCAGCAGAACACCCACCTGCAGCGCACCATCGCGACCAAACGCGCCAATGCCCAGTTCCTGGCGCAAAACCTCCAGGAACAGATCTTCGCCGGCTACAAGGCCCGGATCGTCAGCCTCGCCACCACCAAGCAGGAGGTCGTCGCCGCCTTTGCCCGCCGCGACCGCGAGGCGCTCTACCAGGCCACCCTGCCCTTCTACCAGACGATCCAAAAGGAGAACCCCTTCTTCTCCATCATGCATTTCCACCTGCCGGACAACACCTCCTTTCTGCGCATGCACCTGCCGGAGATCTACGACGACCCGCTGGGCGAGGTCCGTCCCATCGTCCGCGAGGTGAACCGCACCCACAAGCAGTTGAGCGGCTACGAGGTGGGCAAACTGGGGCTCTTCTTCCGGGTGGTGCAGCCGGTCTTCTTCCAGGACGAGTACATCGGCGCCCTGGAGTTCGGCATCAGCCACGAACAGCTTCTCCATCTGCTCCGGCTGCGGGTCAGCCCGGAGATCGCGCTGGCGGTCAACACGACGGAGTGGGAGAAGGCCTCGCTGATCGCCGCCCCCCAGAAGACCAGGAGCGCCTACACCCTCATTTCGGCCCAAAGCGCCCTGTTCCGCCTGCTGCCCGAGGCGATTTCCTCGGGCCGGGCCACGGAGAGCCGGCTCTCCGTGGGCGACCGGGAATACATCCTCTTCTCCGACATCAACCTCCTCAGCTTCCGGCAGGAACCGATCGCCATGGTACTGGTCGCCATGGACATCACCGAGGAGCTGGCCGGCACCCACAGGCTCATTTTCCGGGTGGTTCTCCTCTCCCTCCTCCTGCTGCTCCTCTCCGGCACGGTGCTCTACTTCAGCTTCGGCCAATTGCTCAAGCGGATCGTGGATCTCAACTCCTCCTTGAGCCGCAGCAACGAAAACCTCGCCACCGCCATGGCCTATGTGGAGAACATCCTCGCCTCCATGAGCGACGGCCTGCTGGTGACCAGGGCCGACGGCACCATCACCAGAACCAACGCGGCCTTCTGCCAGCTGCTCGGCTATGCCGAGGCCGAACTGCGGGGGAAAAAGCTCTTTGCCTTCTTCGCGGAGCCGACGGCGCTCGAGGAGCACTTTGCCGGCTGCCAGGCCAACGGCTGCCGGATCGACAAGACGGAACGCGAGCTGCTCACCCGGGCCGGCCTCCGCGTGCCGGTGCTCTTCTCGGCCTCGGCCCTGGTCGATCCCGACGGCGCGCTCATCGGCATCGTCTGCATCGTCACCGACATCACCAGCCGCAAGGAGGCGGAATCCGCCCTGCGCCAGGCCAACGAACTGCTGGAACAGCGAGTGACGGAACGCACCCGTGAGCTGGCCGAGTCCAATACCGCGCTGACCCGGGAGATGGCGGAACGCAAACGGGCGGAGGCCCAGTTGCGGCAGGCCCAGAAGATGCGGGCCATCGGCACCCTGGCCGGCGGCATTGCCCACGATTTCAACAACATCCTCACCGCCATCCTCGGCTACACTCAGCTGGCGCGGGACCGCGTCACCGCGGACGCCATCTGCCGCAACCACCTGAACGCGGTCTTCACCGCCGGCCAGCGGGCCAGGGAGCTGGTTCACCAGATCCTGACCTTCAGCCGCCAGAGCGAGCAGGAGAAAAAACCCATCGAGATCCAGCTGATCGTCAAGGAGGCCCTGAAACTGCTGCGCGCCTCCCTGCCCGCCAACATCGAGATGGCGCAGAACATCTCCCCCGGTTGCGGCGCCGTCCTCGCCGACCCGACCCAGATCCACCAGGTGGTCATGAATCTCTGCACCAACGCCTACCAGGCCATGCAGGAGCAGGGCGGCACCCTCACGGTCTCCCTGGCCCTCGCCCCGGCGGAGAATCTCCCCTCCGCCCTGCCGCCCGGCGACTATCTCCAGCTGGTGGTGCAGGATACCGGCTGCGGCATGGACGCCGCCACCCTGGAGCGGATTTTCGAACCCTACTTCACCACCAAGGAGGCGGGCAAAGGCACCGGCCTCGGGCTGGCGGTAACCCACGGCATCGTCGCCAGCCATGGGGGCCATATCGAGGTCGGCAGCAGCGAGGGCCGCGGCAGCACCTTCACCGTCTATCTCCCGCTCCACCAGGCACTCCCGGCCGCCCCCGAGGCAACGGAAGAAACAGCGGAGGTCCGCGGCGGCAACGAACGGATCCTGGTGGTGGACGACGAGAAGGAGATCGTCCAGTTGCTGGAACTCTTCCTGCAGGGCTATGGCTACCAGGTGATCGGCCAGGTGGACAGCGTCGCCGCCTACGAGTGGTTTTGCACCAACCCGCACGAGGTGGATCTGGTCATCACCGACATGTCCATGCCGCACCTCGGCGGCAGGGAACTGGCCAGCAAGATGCTGGCCGTGCGGCCGGACCTGCCCATCATCCTCTGCTCGGGCTTCAGCGACGTCTTCGACGAGGAGGGGATCAAGCAACTCGGCATCCGCTCCTTCTTCCTCAAACCCTTCCGCGAGAAAGAGGTGGTGGCCCGCCGGGTGCGGGAACTCCTCGACGCGAGGCGCCCCGCCGCCGGCAATCCGCCGGCCTGAGCCTCACCGATCCCGTGCCGCTGCCGCGCCTCAACACGGAGAGGCACGCAATCAAGCGCGCTCGGAGAAGGCTGAACCGCCTACCATGGCACCAAACAAAAACCCTCCGCGTGGAGGGTTTTGATACGCTCCTGTTGGTCAACCCCTTACGCTAACCAGCCGTCCTCTTCCGGCTGGTCCTGGTTGTGCGTTTGGCAAGCGGCGACGGCTTCTCGACAAAGCGACCGCTGACATACTTATGCAGAACGCTGGCAATGAGGGTCTGGTAAGGCACCCCTTCTTCCAGGGCGCGCGCCTGGATATCCAGCAGGTCTGGCGAAGAGAGGCGGATATTCACGCGGCGTTCCTTGAGCGAGGTCGCTCGTGCCGCGGCCCTGAACCGCTCTTTCTCTTTCTTGCCCGGCGCGGTCGAGACGAGTTCGCCGCTTTCATACGCCCGCAGAATTTCCTGTTCGAACTTATCGCTTTTTTTCATGATTCTTGCCTCCGCCCAGGTACTCCCTGGTGGCCTTCCGGCTAGGGATGATGGTTTTCAGAAAAAAGAAATCCGCCTCCTCGACGAACGGAACCAGATACACATAATCCCGCAGATTGACGACGAGAATGCTCTGGCCCGGATACCTTGCCGGGTTCGAATGTTGCAGGATGTCGAGCAGCCCGTCGCCTTCCACGGCCAGAACGATTTCCTCAAAAGAGACGCCGCGCTCGTACTTGAGCGTTTCGTTCTTCCCGTGGTTCCAGCGAAAAATTTTCATAAAAAATCGTATCGCATTGTGTGCCTTTTGTCATCAGGGAAAATGGAGACGGCTTGACGGTGCTGCCACTTTTTGCTATCATCCCATTGTGAACAGCAAACACCGCCAGACCTTGCAAGCCGTCGTTTCCGATCCGATTTCCGGCACCATCGAATGGCGGCGGATTGAATCGCTGCTTGTCGCGCTGGGTTGCGAGGTGGTGGAAGGGCGAGGTTCTCGCGTCACCTTTGTGAAAGGGGAATTCAAGGCCTCTTTCCACCGGCCGCACCCCGGCAAGGAAGCCCTGAAATATCGGGTGGTGGCGGTGCGAGACTTTCTGGAGCTTTTAGGAGTGAAGCCATGAACACCTTGACCTACAAAGGGTATGCGGCCCGCGTGGAATTTGACGCCGAGGATCGCCTCTTTCACGGCCGCATCGCTGGCATCCGCGACATCGTCACCTTCCACGGGGAATCGGTCAAGGAATTGCTCGCCTCCTTCGAGGAAGCGGTGGATGATTATCTGGAAACCTGCGAAAAGCTCGGCCAGCACCCCAACAAACCCTTTTCCGGCCGGATGATGTTGCGGCTACCGCCTGAAACCCATGCGGCAGCGGCCATGGCCGCCGAGGCGAATGGAAAAAGCCTCAACCAATGGGCCACCGAGGTTATCGATAAGGCTGTACACCGGTAACGGTGTACAACAACGCCCGCCGATCCTCTTAAAAAACCTGCGGGGTGGCAACAAGGGCTCGTTTTACAACTTCCGCAACTGTCTCCTTGGTAATGCCGCGTTTCTTGCAATAATCGGAATGAAGCCACTCGGAAAGTCTCTTGTTACCCTTGCTCGAATTGCACGAGACACAGCATCTAGAGATGTTTTCCCGGTTCACTATTCGCGCGTCATTGACGATATGTTCCCATGTCGCTTTCGTTTTTCTCGTCCCCGACGAACCAAACTCAACACGACAATAAACGCAATTTTTATCGCGGTCGATGACTTCTCTTTCAAGCCAGTCAGGAATATTCCAATTATTCATTTCTCGCTCTCGTCCCGCTGCTTGCGCGTTTCCTTTATAAATCAGATCGCATCCACAATCGCGTTGAAGGTCGCGCTGGGCCGCATGGCCTGGGTGGTCTTGGCCATATCGGGGTGATAGTAGCCGCCGAGATCCACCGGCTTGCCCTGGGCCGCGTTCAGCTCGGCCACGATGGTGGCCTCCTTCTCGGCCAGAGCCTTGGCCACCGGCGTAAAGCGCTTCTTCTCGTCCTGGTCCTTCTCCTGAGCGGCCAGGGCCTGGGCCCAGTAGAGGGCGAGGTAGAAGTGGCTGCCCCGGGTGTCGAGTTCGCCCGCCTTGCGGGAGGGCGACTTGCCCTGCGCCAGGATCTGGCCGACTGCCTGGTCCAGGGTCTCGGCAAAGAGCCGCGCCTTGGGGTTTTTGTAGGTATTGAAGACGTGCTCGAAGGAGGGCACCAGGGCACAGAACTCACCCAACGAGTCCCAGCGCAGGTGGCCCTCTTTCAGGAACTGCTGCACATGCTTGGGCGCCGAGCCGCCGGCCCCGGTCTCGAAGAGGCCGCCGCCGTTCATGAGCGGCACGATGGAGAGCATCTTGGCGCTGGTGCCGATCTCGAGGATCGGGAAGAGGTCGGTGAGGTAGTCGCGCAGCACGTTGCCGGTGACCGAGATCGTGTCTTTGCCTGCGCGGGTCCGGGCCAGGGTCTCGCGCATGGCCTCGTCCGGGGTCATGACCCGGATGTCGAGGCCGCTTGTGTCGTGCTGCGGCAGGTACTGCTTCACCTTGGCGATCAATTGCGCGTCGTGGCCGCGGTGCGGATCGAGCCAGAAGAGGGCCGGGGTGTTGCTGGCGCGCGCCCGGTTCACCGCGAGCTTCACCCAGTCCTGGATGGGCGCGTCCTTGGTCTGGCAGCTCCGGAAGATGTCGCCCTCTTCCACCCGCTGCTCCAGGAAGACGCTGCCGCTCACGTCCATCACCCGGATCACGCCATTGCCCGGGGCGACAAAGGTCTTGTCGTGGGAGCCGTATTCCTCGGCCTTCTGGGCCATGAGGCCCACGTTGGCCACGGTGCCCATGGTGGCCGGGTCGAAGGCGCCGTTTCGTTTGCAATCCTCCACCACCTGCTGGTAGATCGTGGCGTAGCAACGGTCCGGGATCATGGCGATGGTGTCGTGGAGCTGGTCGTCCGCTCCCCACATCCGGCCGCCGTCGCGGATGACGACCGGCATGGAGGCGTCGATGATCACGTTGTTCGGCACGTGGAGGTTGGTGATCCCCCTGCTGGAATCGACCATGGCCAGCTCGCAGCTCGTCTGATAGACGGCCATGAGGTCCGCCTCGATCTCCTTGCGCTTCGCCTCGGGCAGTTTTTCGAGCTTGGCGTAGAGGTCGCCGATGCCGTTGTTCACGTTGACCCCGAGTTCCTTGACGGTCTCGGCGTGTTTGGCAAAAACCTCTTTGTAGAACACGGAAACGCAGTGACCGAACATGATGGGGTCGGAGACCTTCATCATGGTGGCCTTGAGGTGGAGGGAGAGGAGCACGCCCTCCTTCTTGGCCGCCGCGATCTGCTCGGCGTAGAACTGCCGCAGGCTCGCCACGTGCATCACCGAGGCATCCACCACCTCGCCGGCCAGAAGGGGCATCTTCTCCTTGAGCACCGCGGTGGCGCCGTTGTCGCCGACAAATTCGATCCGCGCCTCGGTGGGTGCGCCCACGGTCACCGACTTCTCGCTGCCGTAAAAATCGTTGCCACTCATGTGGGCCACCCGGCTCTTCGATCCGGCGGGCCACGGCTTCATCAATTTGTGCGGGTTCTTGCGGCCGAACTCCTTGACCGAGGCCGGCGCCCGGCGGTCGGAGTTGCCTTCGCGCAGCACCGGGTTCACCGCGCTGCCCAGCACCTTGGCAAAGCGGCCGGCCACTGCCTTTTCGGCCTCGCTCTTGGGTGCTTCCGGATAGTCGGGCAGATCGTAGCCCTGACTCTGCAACTCCTTGAGCGCCTCTTTGAGTTGCGGGATCGAGGCGCTGATGTTCGGCAACTTGATGATGTTGGTCTCGGGCTCCTTGGCAAGGTGCCCCAGTTCGGCCAGGTCGTCGGGCTGGCGCTGGGCATCGCGCAGTTTTTCCGGGAAACTGGCGATGATGCGGCCGGCCAGGGAGATGTCCTTCTGCACAAAGGTGATGCCGGAGCCCTTGGTGTAGGCCTCGAGGATCGGCAGCAGGGAACAGGTGGCCAGGGCCGGGGCCTCGTCCACTTTCGTATAGATGATCTTCTGGGTCGTCATGGTTCTCTTCCTACGTTCATTGGCATGCCATAAAGCGAAGGCCACAGCATTAGCACATACGGGCCGGGATTGCAAATACCATGTTGCCGCAGGGAGATGGACAGCGGACTCAGTTGGCCTGGCCGCGGTAGATGCGGAAGAGGGCCGGCAGATTGCCGAGGAAGAGATCGACCAGGTCGGGGTCGAAGTGGCGGCCGCTCTGGCGCTTGATCTCCT
>JBFLYY010000252.1:0-3322 GCA_040756495.1 Thermodesulfobacteriota bacterium
AACAACATCGACATCATTGCCGAGAACGAGAATACCCTGCTCCGCACCATCCTCTCCTGGGTGCTGCCGACCCTCTTTTTCGTCGGCATCTGGATGTTCCTCATGCGCCGCATGGGCCAGGGCGCGGCCGGGGGGATGATGACCCTGGGCAAGTCCAAGGCCAAGATCATCGCCCAGACCGACCTCGGGGTCAACTTCGAGTCCGTGGCCGGCCAGGAGGAGGCCAAGCAGGAACTGGCCGAGGTGATCGAGTTCCTGAAGACCCCGGAGAAGTTCACCCGTCTGGGCGCCAAGATCCCCAAGGGCATCCTCCTCGTCGGCCCGCCGGGCACGGGCAAGACCCTCTTGGCCAAGGCGGTGGCCGGCGAGTCCGGGGTGCCCTTCTTCTCCATCAGCGGCTCGGACTTCATCGAGATGTTCGTGGGCCTGGGCGCGGCCCGGGTGCGCGACCTCTTCGAGCAGGCCAATGCCAAGGCGCCCTGCATCGTCTTCATCGACGAACTCGATTCCCTGGGCAAGGCGCGGGGCACCGGCATGCTCGGCGGCCACGACGAGCGGGAGCAGACCCTGAATCAGCTCCTGGCCGAGATGGATGGCTTCGAGGTGAACAAGGGGGTGGTGATCCTCGCCGCCACCAACCGGCCCGAGATCCTCGACCCGGCGCTGCTCAGGCCCGGCCGCTTCGACCGCCACATCCTCGTCGACCGGCCCGATCTCAAGGAACGGGTAGCGATCCTCAAGGTCCACACCAAGGGGATCAAGCTGGCGCCCGGCGTCGAGCTTGGGGTGATCGCCCGCCGCACCCCCGGCTTCACCGGCGCGGATCTGGCCAACCTGGTCAACGAGGCGACGCTCCTCGCCGTGCGCCAGGGCCGGGAGGACGTGAGCCACGAGGAGTTCGAGGCGGCCATCGACCGCATCGTGGCGGGGCTCGAAAAGAAGAACCGGGTCTTGAACGAGCAGGAGAAGAAGACCGTGGCCTACCACGAGACCGGCCACGCCCTCATCGCCACCTTTCGCCAGACCGCGGAGAAGGTGCACAAGATCAGCATCGTGCCGCGCGGTATCGGGGCTCTCGGGTACACCATGCAGCTGCCCACCGAGGACCGCTTCCTCATGTCCAGAACCGAACTCTTGGAGAAGATCGACGTCCTCCTCGGCGGTCGGGCCGCGGAGAGGATCATCTTCGGCGAGATCACCACCGGCGCCCAGAACGACCTGCAGCGCGCCACCGAGATCGCCCGCAGCATGGTGGCCATGTACGGCATGAACGAGAAACTGGGCCAGGTCACCTACCAGCAGCCGGCCAATCAATTCCTCCAGCAGGGGTTGTTCCAGCAGAAGGAGATCAGCGACCAGACCGCGCGCCTCATCGACGAGGAGGTGCGGCGGATCATCGAGGAGCGCATGGCCGGGGTGGAACAGACCCTGGCCGAGCAGCGGCCACTCCTCGAGAAGATCGCCAAGACCCTTCTCGAAAAGGAGGCCCTGGACGACGAGGAGTTCAAGGCCCTGCTCCCCGAGGGAGTGCGAGCGGCCTGAGGGCCAAAGAGCAGGGCGGATTCCGGATCGCGGAACCCGCCCCGAAACGATGGCGTTGTGAAAAGGGAGGTCGCCGCGCGGCGATCACCCCTTTTTTTGATGGCACTTGGTGCAGGAGGTGGGGCCGGCCTGCATCTTCTTGTGGCAGCCGATGCAGAGGGCATGGCCCTTTTCCTTGCCCAGGGCCAGGGGGCCGGGCGTCTGCTCGCCGTGGCAGCTCTTGCAGCCATGGGCATCGGCGTGCTTCTTGTGGGGCAGGGTGATGGCGCCCTGCTTGGGGTTCAGGGTCACGGTCTCCGGAGCCAGGGCCTTTTCTGCCGAGGCCTTGGCATCGGCCGCCGCCTTTTCACCCTTGGCCACCACCGCCTCGGCCTGTTTCTGGACCGCAGCCGCTTTTTCTTCTACCACGCTGGCCGCCTCTTCCACCTGCTTGGCCGCGGCATCCGCCGTTTGCTGGGCCTGCTGCATGGCCTGCTCCACCGCCGCCGGCGCGGTGGCGGCCGGCGGCGCCTCGCCCTGCTTCTCGCCCTGGCCGCAGCCCCAGAGCGCCATCACCGCCATCATCCCGACGAGTCCGAATCGTTTTTTCATGCCTCTCTCCTTTGCGTGAGGAATGGGTTCACATCCCGGGGGTGTCCATGGATCTTATACCACATCCGCCGCGGTGGTGGTTTCGGCAAAGATCACCGGCGCCCACATGATCCGTTTGTAGATGCGGATGGTGTGGATGTGGGGCGGCAGGTCGAAGATGAGCTGGGCAAAGGCCTGCCACATGGAGACCCAGGCCGCGATGGTCAGCCCCTCGGAAAGGAGATTGCCGAAGACCCGCGGCCCGATGAGGGCCCCGCCGGCCAGACTCAGGCTCAGCAGGGAGAGCCCCAGGAGGAAGTAGAGGAGCGAGCGGCGGAGCAGCCGCTGGCAGGCACCATGCTCCACGTCTTTCAGGTATTTGAAGAAGTTCTTGATGGCGCGACGGGTGCGGTCGAGGCGCTCCATCTCCTCGTCGCTCTGGAGGATGATGCGGACGACAAAGGGTTCGCCCTTGATCTCCCGCACGCAGTCGATGAGGTAGTCCACGAAATCCTGGTCCAGATCCTTCTTGCGGAAGGCGGCGGCGCGGTCGAAGTAGTTGAAGAGATCCTCCACGCCCCGCACCGAGACGTCGATGAAGACTTCGCCCTCGGGGCTCCGTTCGTAGCGGCTGAGAAGCTGTTGCCTGCGCATGGCGCGACTCCGCTGGGGATCAGGCCTTCTTGAGGCAGCACTTCTTGTGCTTCCTGCCGCTGCCGCAGGGGCAGGGATCGTTGCGCCCGATCTTGGCGCTCACTGCGGGCAGCTCGACGCCGTCCACGTAAAGCCAGCGGTCCTCCTCGCGGAGAAAGCGGCTCCGCTCCCGGAGCTGCTGGCGCTGGCCCTGCACCGCGAAGGCAGCGACAAACTCCACCACGCCCTCCTGCTCCTCCGGGCCCCCCTCGGCGGCCAAGACGGTGAGGCCGTGCCAGGAGAGGCTCTCTTCCAGAGTCAGGTTTTCAGGCCGGGTGGAGGGATGCCAGGATGCCAGGAGGTAGGGAACATCCTGGCGGACATAGGCGGTGTAGCGCGAGCGCATGAGGCGCTCGGCGGTGGGGGCGTGTTCTTTGCCCTCGAGAAAGGGCTCGCAGCAATCGGCATAATCTTGGCCGGAGCCGCAGGGGCAGGAGGGAGTCGAGCATACTCGGTCACCCATGCGATCATTCTCGCGACGAAGCGATTTGTTCATGCGGTTTTGGGGGGAGTGGTT
>JBFLYY010000253.1:0-9175 GCA_040756495.1 Thermodesulfobacteriota bacterium
TGGCCCGGCAGCGGCAGAGGGTGGCAAAGGCCGCCTCGCTCAGCCGGCGATGCAGCCGCGCGGCTTCCTCGGCGCCGAGGGCCGGAATGAGCCGGGTCTTGACCGTTCCCGGCTCGGGCCAGCGGGTCAAGAGGATGAGGTGGGGGGCATCGTTTTTCCGACGTTGCATCGCGCTGTCCGAACAGGTACCTTGCCAGGATCGACGCACCATACCAGAGCAGACCATGGCCTCAAAAGCAAAAAAGAGAGCAAAGCCTGCGCCCGCCTCCTACCGGCAGCGCGACTACCGCAATCTGGTCACCCCCGGCACCCTGGCCGCCTTTGCCGTGCGCGTGCAGGAGACCGATCTCCACCTTCTGGCCAGCCGCGACGTGGCCGGCGAGGCGGAGGCGGCGGTGCTCCGCTACCGCGCCCAGCTCGAGGCGTACATCGCCGCCCACCCCGCCTTTTTGTCCGCCCTGACCCCGCTGCCGTTCGATCCCCTGGCGCCGCCCATGGTCAGGGAGATGCTGCGGGCCGGCCTTGTTGCCGAAGTCGGACCCATGGCCGCGGTGGCCGGGGCCATGGCGGAGTTCGTGGGCCGCGATCTCCTGGCGCTCGACGGGGTAAGCGAGGTGAGCGTCGAGAACGGGGGCGACATCTTCCTCGCCCGCCGCGAGGAGTGCGTGGTGGCGATCTTTGCCGGCACCTCGCCGCTCAGCAACCGGGTGGGCTTGAAGGTTGCCCCGTCGCGGATGCCCCTCGGCCTCTGCACCTCCTCCGGCACCGTGGGCCATTCGCTCAGTTTCGGCACCGCCGATGCGGTGACCGTGCTCGCCGCCTCCACGAGCCTGGCCGACGCCGCCGCCACCCGCATCGGCAACGTGGTGCAGGGCGCGCGGGATCTCGACCGCGCCCTGGCCGTGGCCCGTGCCATCGAGGGTATCCTGGGGGCGGTGGTCATCAAGGATGAGAAGCTTGGCGCCTGGGGCGAGGTGGAGCTGATCCGCTTGGACCATTGAGCCTGTCAGATCGGGCAGATCATTTCCCGCAACTCTTCGCTGAGGCGAAGGTTTTCCCGGTAATCCACCGGGCAGTCGATCACCGCCACCACCGGCTGGGCCAGGGCCTCGCGGAGGATGGGGCCGAGAGCCTCCGCCCGTTCGACCCGGTAGCCCCTGGCGCCGAAGGATGCCGCCAGCTGGACGAAATCCGGGTTGCCGAAGCGCACCTGACTGCTGTGGCCAAAGGCGTTCTCCTGTTTCCATTCGATGAGGCCGTAGCCGCCGTCGTTCCAGATCAGCACCGCGAAGGCCAGCCCCAGCCGCTGCGCCGTTTCCAGTTCCTGGACGTTCATCAGGAATCCCCCGTCGCCGGTCACCGCCACCACCTTCCGCTCCGGCGAGACGAGGCTGGCCGCCACCGCGCCGGGCAGGGCGATGCCCATGCTGGCAAAGCCGTTGGAGATGAGGCAGGTGTTGGGGGCCTCGCAGGGGAACATCCGCGCCATCCACATCTTGTGGGCGCCGACGTCGCAGAGCACCACGTCTTCCGGCGCCAGCGCCTGCCGCAGCTCATGGATGATCCGCTGCGGTTTCACCGGAAAGCCCGGGTCTGCCGCATGCACCTCCATGGCATTGAGCAGCGCCTCGCGCAGGGGGCGCATGAACTGGCCCGGGTGCGGCGTGGCCAGGGCGGCGAGGCGATCGAGGCTCACGGCGATGTCGCCCACCAGGGCGGCGGAAACGGGGTAATGGCTGTCGGTCTCGGGAGGGGTGGAGTCGATGTCGATGATGACCCGGTCGGCGCTCGGGTGCCAGAGGCGGGGGTGGTATTCCACCAGATCGTAGCCCACGCAGACGATGCAGTCCGCCTGGCCGAAGCCGCAGCTCACGTAATCCCTGGCCTGGAGGCCGGCGCTGCCCAGGGCGAGCGGGTGGTGGAAGGGGATCACCCCCTTGGCCATGAAGGTGTTGGCCACCGGGATGTTGCACGCCTCGGCGAAGCGGCGCAGGGCCTGGCAGGCGCCGTCCCGGATGGCGCCGTTGCCGGCGAGGATCATCGGCCGGCTGGCCCGGCCGATGAGTTCCGCCGCCTTTTTGAGCTGGGCGCCCTGCGGTTCCGGCAATATCGGATCATAGACCGCCAGCGGTTCGCCGGCAGCCTCCTGCTGGGCCACGTCCTCGGGCAGCTCGATGAAGCAGGCGCCCTTTTTTTCCGTCTGGGCGAGGCGGAACGCCTTGCGGGTCACCTCGGCGATCACCGCCGGGCTCACGGTGCGGGCGCTGTATTTGGTGATCGGCGAGAAGAGGGCGACAAGATCGAGCACCTGGTGCGATTCCTTGTGCAGCCGGGTGGTGGCCGCCTGGCCGGCAATGGCGATGAGCGGCGCGTGGTCGAGATTGGCGTCGGCCACCCCGGTCACCAGGTTGGTGGCGCCGGGGCCTAAAGTGGCGAGGCAGACGCCGGGCCGGCCGGTGAGGCGGCCATAGACGTCGGCCATGAAGGCGGCGCCCTGTTCGTGGCGGCAGGTGACGAAGGTGATGGGGGTATCGCGCAGCGCCTCGATGAGGTGGAGATTCTCCTCGCCGGGCAGGCCGAAGATGTACTCCACCCCCTCGTTCAAGAGGCAGCGGACAAAGAGTTCGGCGCCGTTCATGGCGTTTTGCCGTCCGCTTCCCCGGCGGGCTGCTCGGCCGCCGCCGGCAGCCAGAAGGTGAAGGTGGAGCCGGCGTCCTCTCTGGAGGAGACGGTGATCTCGCCGTTGTGGTTCTGGGCAATGGTCTGGCTCAGACTCAAACCGAGGCCGACACCGGGCAGGTTCGCCTGGGGGGAGCCGCACGGCGCCTGGGCCCCCTTGGTGGTGTAGAAGGGGTCGAAGATGCGGGTCTGGTATTTTTGGGGAATGCCGCAGCCGGTGTCGCTCACCCGCACGAAGACGCGCTCCCCCTCGTTGCCGGTCTCGACGCGCACCACCCGCTCCGGGCAGCCCAGGGTGGCGTGGGCGGCGTTGCTGATGAGGTTGGCCAGCAGCTGTTTGACGAGGCCGACGTTGACCTCCACCGTGGCGGTCGGTTGCAGGTCGCGCTCCAGTCGTACCCCGTCGGCGGCGAGGCCTTGCTCCAGCACCTTGAGCATCTCCCCGACGAGGCGGGTGAGGTCGCCGCGGGAAAAGCCCCACAGCTGACTCTGGTCGCTGAAGGCCGAGAGTTCCTTGACGATCTGGGAACCCCGTTTGGCAAAGAGCTGGATGTGTTCGAGATGTTCCCTGATCTCCGCCGGCAGTTCCGGGATCGCCAGCGCCATCTGGCTGTAGCCCATGATGCCGACGTTGATGTTGTTGAACTGGTGGGCGATGCCGGTGACGAGGTGGCCCAATGCCGCCAGCCGTTCGGCCCGCGCCAGTTGTTCTTCGGCGTGTTGTTTGGCCTCGCGCGCCTCGAAGAGTTCGATGGCGTTGTTCACCGCCACGATGAGTTCGCGGCTGTCCTGCCACGGCTTGGCGATGTAGCGCCAGACCGCGTCCTCGGAGACCGCCTGCATGATGCAGTCGAGGTCCATGTAGGCGGTGAAGATCATGCCGACAAAGTGCGGGTCGATCTGCCGGGCCTTGTGCAGCAGGGTGAGGCCGTCCATCCCTTCCATGCGCAGGTCGCTGACGATGACGTGGGGATGGCGGCTTTCCACCAGCGCCAGCGCGGCCTCGCCGCTGGTGGCGGTCAGCAGCGGATGGGGTTCCCGGGCGAAGGCCACCTCGATGGTCTTCAGGATGACCGGGTTGTCGTCGACAAAGAGGATCGGATGTTTCATGGTGGTGGCGGGCGGGTTGGTTGCCTGGTTCTTTGTTATGGGATACCGCGCCGGCTTCTTTCTTGTCAAGCGCCTTGGGGGTTTTGTCGTTGCGCCACAGCGGCACGAGAAAGCGGGAACCGCGTTGGTTATGACTTGACTTGGGTTTGCGGCGCAGGTATCCAATAATAACGCGGTCGTTACGGGCAAAAGCCGTTACGGGTCGAAGAAAAGTCAGGCAGCAGAAGGGGGGGCTTTATGTTGCTGAATGATGGCGCCTCGGCCATGGGCGCAAGGGAGTATTACGGCCGGATTCTCAAGGAGGAGTATAGCGCGGCGCTGAAGGAACAGCTGGTAGCCTGGATCGACGCCTTCCGTGCCATGGAGGAGACCGGAGTTCCGGTCATGCCCTATATCGCGGCGTGGCGGGAAGAAGAAAACGTCATCTGGTACGAATTTGCCAGCCGCCGTCTTTGCGAACTCCTGCACTGCCGGGGGGGCGAGGTGGCCCAGGTGCTGCGGCAAGCGGTGATCGACCGGCGCGAATACCGGTACGTCGAGTCCGGCGGCGAGGTGCGGGAGGAAGTGGTCACCCGCCAGGAGCTGGAGCGTTTTCGCCAGGGGCTGCGCGACACCGTGCGCCGGCAGGGCGGCGTCGAGGCGGTCTACAAGGTGGTGGGCGAGGGGCGCCAGACCCTCTGGTTCAAGGACCGGGCGGCGACGCGGATCTTTGCCGAGGACGGCATCCTCGTCTCGCTGGGTACCCTCACCGACGTCAGCAAGGAGATGGAGCAGAAGGATCTGCTCCAGAAGATCGGCTACTTCGACGAACTGACCCGGCTGCCCAAGCGCAACATCATGCAGACCCTGCTCGAGATGAGCTTCGGCCAGATGAAGAAGCAGCTCATCCACAACTTTTCCTTCCTGATGCTGGCGCTCGACGATTTTGCCGCGATCCGCGGCCGTGTGGGCCAGGACGAGGCGGACCGGCTGCTCGCGGCGGTGGCGGAGCTGCTCTCGGCCAGCAAGCGGCGGGAAGACGAGATCGGCCGCCTGGGCGGCGATGAGTTCTACGTCCTCTCCCACGGCGGTCTGGAGAGCGGCCGTGAGCTGGCCGAGCGGCTGCGGCGGCTGATGGCGCAGACCCCCTTCGCGGTGGCGGGCGCCGAACTGGCCCTGACCATTTCCGTAGGGGTGGTCGAGGCGACGGAGCTGGCAAAGCCGGCCATCGATCCTCTGGTCATGCGGGCGGACCGGCGGCTGCGGCAGGCCCGCCAGCAGGGGGGCAACCGGGTGGTCGGCAAGGAGGAAGCGCCGGCCTGAAGGGCGTCTCAGCCTTCCATGATGGCCCAGAGGGTATGGGCCAGGGCCAGCACCGGGGCGATGAGCAGGGTGAGGAGCTGCAACGCCTGCTTCTGGAACCACGGATCCCGCAGCAGTGCGGCCAGCCCGGATTCCATCGGGTCGCCCAGCGCGAGAATCAGAGCCGGCAGCAGGATGGCGCTGAAGATCAGCAGGGCCAGTTCGGTGATGAGCAGGTTGCGGGCAAAGAGCTTGCAGCTGTCGAGCAGGGTGCGCGCCCAGGTCATCCGGGTGGTCAGCTGCTTGAGCGTCTCGAATTGCGCCTCGGCGTTGTCCAGTTTTTCGATGACCTCCCGGTAGAGCTTGCCGTGCATCTTCTTTTCCGCGCTCTCCTGCGCCTCGGTGAGCACCGCCTTGATTCCGTTCAGGATGGCGAGGAATTCCCGGAAGAGCGACTGATAGGTGTAGGAATTCCAGAAGTAGCGGTATCCTTCCCAGCGCTGCATGGTTTTCTCATGCCGCTGTTTTAAGGCGTCGAGTTTCGCCTCCTGCACGCGGTAGCAGGAGCGGAGAAGCAGGCGCGCCTTGTCCGCCACGTCGATCAGGTCGTAGTAGCTCTGCTGCTCGTACTGCTGCTCGATCAGGGCGAAATCGCCGAGCAGATGTTTCATCTCCTGGTCTTCCTCGCTGAGCCAGCCTTGAAGTTCCTGCACCATGGTCCGCGCCTTGACGAACTGCTCCTCGGCCTCCTGGCGCTGGGTTTCGAGCCGGGAGGCGAGCATCTCCTCCAGCGGCCCTTCGATGGGGATGAGGTCCGGGTCCATGAGGGCCTGGATGAAAAGCTCCTTCTGGCCGATGATCAGGGAGCGCAGCTGGCCGAGCGCCCGGTCGCCGAAGCCGTTTTTCACCGAGAGCTGTACCTGGGCGTAGAGGGCGTCAAGGCATTCGCGGTCGATGGTGAAGACGTTGTCGAGCGCGTGCTCCGCCTTCCAGTTGTTGTCCATGAGGCTGTAGTAGCGGGCCAGCAGCAGCGAGATGTAGATGCGGTCCTTGTCGGTGGCGGTCATCCGCAGGGCGCTTTCGAGGTAGTGGCCCATGTCGTGTTCGCGGCCGATCTCCAGCGCGACGAAGGCCCGGCCGATGGTGGCGTGGAACTGCTTGCCCTTGGGCCGTCGCGACTCATCGACAAAGAGATCCTCGGCCTGGGCGTACTGGCCGACCCGCAGGCAGTCGAGGCCGAGGTAGAAACTGTGGCTGTCCACGCTGATCGTCTCCCCGCGGCCCAGGTCCGGCCAGCGTGAATGGGCCGAAAAGGCGATGTTCCACAGGAAGCGGGGCTGGTAGATCTTGCAGAGGTCGAAGAAGGCGACGTAGGCCTGCAGCTCCGGATCGCGGCGCAGTTGCGAGGTGGCAATCCCGGGCGCGAGCAGGGCCAGCAGCCGGTCCTGGTGGCTGAATGCCTCGTGGAAGAGTTCGTTGAAGCGGCCGAGCGGCTGGTAGCCCACCAGCGGCAGCCCCTGGGCCTGCATGGTCAGCATCTTGCCGGGGCAGTTGGCCGGGAGGTGGTTGGTCATGCCGCAGTAGAAGCATTTTTTCTGATCCGGCTGGCGGGTCAGATGGCGGCTGGGGAAGATCGGCTCGCGGTGGGCCGCCAGGGCGCGGGCCGGGAACCTGACCGGAAAGAGGCCCAGCGCCTCGTCGCCGATGTGGTGCGCGGCCACTTCGCCGCCCTCGGCGAGAGCGGCCCACTGTTCCTTCATCGGCCTGGTGAGATAGAGGCTCTCGTGGTCGAGGAGCGCCCAGAGTTTGGAGGCGGGATCCCGCAACGGCTGCGGCAGGTTCTCTTCCCCGCCGAAGTGGAAGATGATCTGGATCGGCGCCGGCCCCAGGGTCTGGTCCCAGCGGTATTCGCGCTTGGCCTGGTCGATGCCTTCGAACAGGGAATTGATCGCCGCCGCGAGCTGATGATACTGGAAGAGCAGCAGCTCGTCGTTGCCTTCCAGCTCGGACGCCGCCGTGCCCTGGAGCGCGCTGCGGAGGGTATAGAAGAAACTGAGCCAGCGGTCGCCGATGAGCTGCTGGCCCAGGCGGGTGTCGGAGTGGATGGTGACGAGAATCGAATCGGATTCGGCCATGGCCTCGTTTCCCGGGGCGCTCAGACGCAGTTGCGTGCGATCTCCCGTGCTTCCTCATGCTGCGGATCGACGCGGAGCAGCTTGCCCGCCCACCAGTCCGCCCTGGCGGTCATGCGCATCTCGAAATAGGTCTTGGCCAGGGTCAGCAGTACGTCGATGTCCTCGGGAAATTTTTCGGCAACCTTTTCGAGAGCCTTGAGTCCTTCGTTCCTTTCGCCGCCCTTGAGCAGGGTGAGGCCGATCTTCTTGCTCAGGTAGAAACGTTCCGGGTCGTCTTTCAGCACGTCCTGGTAGGTCTTCACCGCCAGGTCGCAGAGGTTGTGCTGGGCGCAGGCATCGGCCACCTCCTCGCGCAGGTCGATGTCGTTGGCCTTGCTCTTGATGACCATGCGGAGGATTTTTTCCGCCTCGGGAATCCGGTTTTTCTTGAGCAGCAGCTTGGCGAAATTCAAGGCGCGGTCGGAATGGCGGGGGCTGATCTCCATGGCCCGCGAGAAGAACTGCATCGCCTTTTCCACCTGGTTGAGCCGGAAATAGATCTGGCCCAGGGCGTGGTAGGAGGAGACGTCGAGGCGGTTGAGTTCGATCGCCTTTTCAAAGCAGATCTGGCCGTTCTTGATATCCCCCTTCTTGAGGAGCAGACGGCCCAATTCCCGGTAGGGGCGGGAAGAGCGCGGGTTGAGGGCGGTGGCCTTGGTCGCTTCGGCGATGGCGCCAGGGAGGTTGCCCTGTTCGTCCATGTCGCGGGCGTTTAAGAGGTGGCGGGTCACCTGATCCGGGTTGTTCTGGTGGTTCAACAGTTCGTTGATCTTCTGCTCCAGGGTCGCGGTGACGAAGGGCTTGGTCATGTAGGCGTCCACGTCGTGTTCCGCGGCCTCGGCCACCACGTCCATGTTGGCCTCGGCGGTGATCATCAGGAAGGGGATGTCGCGGGTCTTCTTGTTGGAGCGGACCAGGTTCAGGAGTTCGGTGCCGGACATGTGCGGCATGTAGTAGTCGGAGATGACGAAGTCGAAGGCCAGGGTCTGATCCTGCATGAGTTTCCAGGCATCGCGGCCGTTGGGCGCCTCGTAGTATTCGCGGCCGTAGCTGAGGAGCTTCAGCATCGCCTTGATGGAGCGGCGCATGTTGTCCACGTCGTCCACGATGAGAAAGACCATGTCCTTGGGCTGTTTGGCCGGCATAGAGTCCTCGTGCGCTCGTCGTTACAACGGCAAGGTGAAGAAGAAGCGGCTGCCCCCGCCGGGAGCGCCTTCGACGCCGATCCTGCCGCGGTGGAGTTCCACCGCCAGGCGGCAGAAATAGAGACCGAGGCCGGTGCCGACCAGGGCGTCCTGTTTGTCCGAGATGCGGGCGTATTTCTCGAAGATGGCGGTCCGTTTCTCGGGCGGGATGCCGCTCCCCTGGTCCAGGACAAAGAACTCCATGCGCCCCTTGAGGGCCGGCCGGCAGCCGAAGGTGATGGCGGAGCCGGCCGGGCTGTACCCCAGAGCGTTGGTGAGGAGGTTCTGCATGACCCGCAGGATCAGGGTGCGATCGAGCGTGACCCGCGGCAGTTCCTCGTCGGGAAGGGCCAGGTTGATGGCGATGTTCTTGATCCGCGCCAGGCCCCGCATGCTGCTCAGCGACTCGTCGAGAATCACCTTGGGATCCACGGTCTCGTGCAGCAGGGTGAGCTTGCCGTCCTCGATCTTGTCGATGGTGCCGAGGTTGGCCACCATGCGCACCGCCCGGTTGCAGCCGATCTGCGCGGCCTCCAGGAACTCCCGCTGTTCGTCGTGGATGGCGTAGGAGAGGATGTCGAGGTTGGCCACCACCTCGGAGAGCGGCCCCTTGAGGTCGTGGATCAGGAGTTTCGAGAGTTCCGCCCGCAGGGCCTGCTGGTGCTGGAGTTCCTGATTGCGCAGCCGCAGGGTGTCGCGCTGCTTCTTGACCTCTTCCTGCAGGGACTGCTGGAGCAGGAGGGAGAG
>JBFLYY010000254.1:0-6535 GCA_040756495.1 Thermodesulfobacteriota bacterium
GCAGATGCGTCGCGCAACCCGTGGCCAGCAAGAGAAGACAAGAGAACGACAAAAAACGGGACACGCTCATGGGGAAAAAACCTCCTGAAAGGCCTGCAGGAATTGCTCGATCATCGCATTGGGCAGGGCATTGATGCCGGCGGCCCCTTTGCGGCCGCCGCCGGTGGGGAAGGCACGGCAGAGGGTGTCGGCCCCTTCCTTTCGTGCCAAAGGAGCCCGCACACTCACCATGGCGGTGTTGTCGCCATTGTCCACCAGCAGGGCATGGGCGCTGGTCGGCTGCTCCCGTGCCTTGTCGTTGCTGAACACCCCTGCCACCCGCCGCGCCCACGGTTCGTCCGGAAAGAGATAGATCCGGCCGGCGGCGTTGTCTCGGAACGGGGAGACGGCGGCGGCCCTGGCGATGTCCTCCCGATACCCTTGCCGCAGTGTCGGCACCACGGCGGATTCGCGGGCAAAGGTCAGCGGATCGGCAAAGGGGTGCACCGCTTCATAGAGCGCTGCGGGATGGTAGAAGAGATCCTCCACCTCCCGGCCGTAGCCGTTGTAGTTCATCAACTCGCCGAGTTCCCGGAGCAGGGCGACCTCTCCCGCAACCAGGCCACACCCCTCGGCCGTCCGGCTGGCCACCTCGTGCAGGTTGTCGCCAAAGGCGCCGACCACGGCCCAGGGCCGGAAACGGCCGCCGATGAGGCGGTCGATAATGAGAGAGGTGCAGGTCTCCGGACTCGGATCGATGTGCGCCGTGAGATTCGGCGAGGCAGGGATTTCACCGGCAAAATGGTGGTCGGCGTAGAAGACCGTGCAGGTATCGAGCAGCGGCAGCAGAGAGTCGCGATTGCGATCGAGGGAGATGTCGAGCACCGTGATGCGCGCCTCTGCCACACCGGCAAGGTGGCGGAGCAGGGTGTTGTCCCGCTTCACCCCGGTAACGAGCTGGGCCAGCCGCGGCTCATGGAGCCTGAGCTGGTGCAGGGCGCAGATGCCGTCGGCATCGCCGTTGAAGAGATCGAAGGAGAAGGAGGCCACCGACATGGGATTACATGTTTTCCTTCTTCTTTTCCTTCTCGATGGACAGGAGCGGCCCGATTCCCTCGAGCAGAAAGACCACCATGATGCTCTGCTCATTGTCACTGGAATTCCGCAGCTCCATTTTCATCGTCCAGCAATCCGGTCTGTAGAGAAGACCCAGGGCCGAAGAAACCGTATGGCTCGAGGAAAACGACTTGTTCAGGGAGCCGGTGGCAGAAAGCGCGGGAGTCACCTGGGCGAAGAAAGTCGTCCCGATGTCATGCTGGGAGTCGCCGACATTGGTATAAAAATAAGGCTCCGCCATGCCGCTGTATTTGAGATACCGGTAATCGACGGAAAGAGACGCCAGTTCCGCGATGCCGTAGGCCCCTGTGAGCTGGTAGCGGGTTATCCCTTGCCCGTAAACACTGAGGTTGGTCTCATAGCGCAACGAAAACGGTTTCAGGGGATAGGCGTACAGATCGAACCGCACGTCCGAGAATTCCCGGTGCTTGTCGTCAGAGCCAACCAGATCCCGCCGCATTTCCCGCAGGTCGTAACTCTGGAAGATCTTGAACTGACCGAGCTGCCGGCTCCAAAATGCCTCCCCGCCGCCATCGCCGCCGATGTCGAAATAGTTGTTCCACTCGTAGGTGAGCCAGTTCTTGGAACCGAGGCGGTCAACGCCGTCGAGGTTCGGCAGCTCCCGCTCCGAGGTGTGGGAGCCATAGCTGTAGATGAGGTTGGGACGAATCACATGCTCAAGCCACTGCACCTCGCCGAACGAAAGGTCAAAATCGCGCATGAGCAGCGTGGCGATATTGCCTTCAAAATCAAAGGCCGTCCGCTCCTGAAAGGTATCGAACGCCCAGTCGGCGTTCTTGTTGGTCTGAACGTCGTAAGCGGTCTCGCGGAGACCGGTGGTCATCTTGCCTTCCACCCAGCCAATGCGGGGCAAGGGGGTGACAAACTGGGGGTGGAGGTCAAGGCGGTGGGCGCCGATCCCGCGCTCCCGCCAGTAATTGACGTACTCCGTATTCCAGGCGAGACTGAGCCGCCTGCCGCCGATCGGTTCGCGCCCGGTGAAATTCAGCCGCGGCAGGGTCTGCAAGGGGCTGCTCCGCTTATCCAGCCAGGCGGTTTCCCCGGGCTCCAGAATCCCGTCCCCATCATTGCCGGACAGGAGCAGGTCGTTCTGCACGTTCTGCACCGTGCGCAACTCGCCGCTCAACACCATGTTGCCCCAGTTCTTGACGAGCTGGGCCGTGGATTCCCGATCGGTCAGACTTTTTTCCCTGAGGCCACGCCCAAAGGCCTGCATGAACATGGCATGGTTCTCTTCATAACCGAAGGAAGAACCATCGGCCAGATCCTGCAAGAAATCCTGATCCGAGATCAGATCCAGATCGAGGCGTCCGACAAGGCCATCACCAAAGCTGTGGTCCGCCTTGCCACGCAACCAGTAGCGATCCCGCCCAACCCGGAGATAGCCGTCCTTCTTGTATTCGTCGTTGTCCGTATCGGCGAGATCGTCACGAAGGTAGCTCAGCATCAAGATCCCCTTGGAACGAGGACTGGCCACGTAACGGAACTCACCGCCATACATCAGTCCCCGCTTCGATCTGTAGTCCGGATAGAGGGTCAGATCACTGCTCGGCGAGAGATCGACGAAGAAGGGGGCCACAAAGCCAAAACCGTCGCGGCTGGAATGGGACCACTCCGGAAAGAGGAAACCGGTTGCCCGTTTGGTCTTGGTCGGAATCAGGAGGTAAGGGGAATAGGCAACTGGTACGTCCTTGACGTTCAACCAGGGATGGACAAGATGGGTCATGCCCTCCAGCGTTACCTGAGCCCGGCTGCTGTCGATGGCCCACGGCTGCGCACTGCCCGCAGTGGGCCGACAGGCCGAAAGGCGGCTTTCATGGAGGGTGTAAGTCAACTCTCCGGTTTTTTCGACCGTTTTCCCTTGCAGATAGACATGATCCTCCTCCATGAAGATCGTGGCATCCTCCATGGTCCCGACCTGGGTGTTGAGGTCGAGCTTGGCGACCTCGGCCCGCACCTCCTCGCCGCCCGGGGAATCGATGAAGACATGGCCGCGGACCTTGACCAGCCCCAGTTCCACGTCGTAACGCATCCAGTCCGCGGTGATGGTGAGCGGTGGCCCTGCCTCCTTGGGGCGGACCAGCACCACGTTGCCTTCGGCGAAGATGGATTTAGGATTCTCGTAATGGATCAGGGTATCGGCGGTGATCTCCCACGGCACGGGCTTGGCCCACCCGGCCTGCGGCAGGAGCACCGCGGCAAGCCACGCCAGTGCGGCCCAGCGCTCCCTCCATCTTCCCCTTGCCGCGCGCGGATGCATCGAGTGGTGCCTGTAGCGCGTGCCTAGAAGGAGTCCTTGAGGACCGCGCCGGTGCTGCCGGAGGTGACCAGTTGCGCGTAACGGGCAGCGTAACCGCTGGTAATGCGGGGGGCCGGCGGTTGCCATTGCGCGCGCCGCTTGTCGAACTCCGCGTCCGCCACCTTCAGTTCCAGCTTGTGCTTGGGGATGTCGATGCTGATCTTGTCCCCTTCCCGCACAAAGGCGATGGGCCCGCCCTCCGCCGCCTCCGGCGAGACATGGCCGATGCAGGCGCCCTGGGTGCCGCCGCTGAAACGGCCGTCGGTGATGAGGGCCACGCTTTTGCCGAGCCCCATGCCGATGATGGCCGCGGTGGGCGAGAGCATCTCCGGCATGCCGGGGCCGCCCTTGGGGCCGCAGTAGCGGATGACCACCACGTCGCCGGCCACGATCTTGCCGTCGAGAATGGCGGCATGGGCCTCGGCCTCCGAATCGAAGACCCTGGCGGGGCCGGTGTGGGTGAGCATCTCCGTCGCCACCGCCGACTGCTTCACCGCCGCGCCGTCCGGCGCCAGGTTGCCGTAGAGGATGGCGATGCCGCCCACCTTGTGGTAGGCCTCGTCCACCGGCCGGATGACGTCGGCGTCGAAGACCTTGACGTTTTCCAGATTCTCGCGCAGGGTCTTGCCGGTGGCGGTGACCACGTCGAGGTTGAGCCCTTCCTCGGTGTTGAGAAGTTCCGCCATCACCGCCGGCACGCCGCCCGCCTCGTCGAGCTGCTGCATGCTGTGGGTGCCGCCCGGAATCAGACTGCAGATGTGGGGAACCTTGGCGCTCACCTCGTTGAAGAGAGCGAGCGGCAGCTCGACCCCGGCCTCGCGGGCGATGGCCGGCACATGGAGCACGGTGTTGGTGGAGCAGCCCAGGGCCATGTCCACGGCCATGGCGTTCTCGAAGGCCTCGCGGGTGGCGATGTCGCGCGGCTTGATGTTTTCGCGCAGCAGGTGCATGACCGCCATGCCGGCCTGCTTGGCCAGCCGGATGCGGGCGCCGGCCACCGCCGGGATGGTGCCGTTTCCGGGCAGGGCCAGGCCGATCGCCTCGGCCAGGCAGTTCATGGAGTTGGCGGTGAACATGCCGGCGCAGGAGCCGCAACCGGGGCAGGCCTTCTCCTCCAGTTCGCAGAGTTCCTCGTAGCTCATGGTCTCCGCCTTGACCCGGCCCACGCCCTCGAAGACGCTGATCAGGTTCACGTCCTTGCCGCGGTGGCGGCCGGTGAGCATCGGCCCGCCGCTCACCAGCACCGCCGGGATGTTGATCCGCAGCATGGCCATGAGCATGCCCGGCGTCACCTTGTCGCAGTTGGGCACCATCACCAGGGCGTCGAAGGGATGGGCCATGGCCATGATCTCCACCGAGTCGGCGATGATCTCGCGGCTGGCCAGGGAATACTTCATGCCGGCATGGTTCATGGCCAGGCCGTCGCAGACGCCGATGGTACCGAAGGCCACCGGGGTGCCGCCGGCAAGACGCACCCCCGCCTTCACCGCCTCGACCAGCTTGTCGAGATGGATATGGCCGGGAATGATCTCGTTGTGGGCGTGGCAGATGCCGATGAGCGGCCGGCCGATTTCCTCGTCGGTATAGCCCATGGCCTTCAAGAGTGACCGATGGGGGGCCCGTTCCAGTCCTTTTCGCAATGCATCGCTGCGCATGATGTCGTCCCGTGAAATTCCTTCAAAAATCAATGGTTGCTGCCTGCTTCTCCGCTTCGAATCTACGCAGTGCAACGCCCAGGTGTCAAGGCAAAAGTCGTGCACAATTGGGCTTGCCAATTGGCAGGATGTGATTTAAGTTAAAAATCAGCCAATTAGATTGGGCTGGTTCCACCAAAATGCTCCGCCCGCGCGGAACCACCGCAAGAATGGCTCGACGCCTCACGCACCAACCGTTGGCGGAGCGGTGGGTGACGTAACTACTTCCATGAGGCGGTGGGCAGGATCTTCACGGTGCGGACACCGTGTCCCATAGCCCCGAACTCCGACGAACGTCCCACGCAGGCACCGTTACCCGCATGAAACATATCTTTGGCCCGGTGAATTCCCGGCGTCTCGGCCTCTCGCTGGGCATCGACCTCCTCCCCCCGAAAATCTGCAACTTCAACTGCATCTACTGCGAGATCGGCCCGACCACCGAATTCACCTGCGAACGCAAGGAATACGTTCCCACCGCAACGATCCTGGGCGAGATCGACGCCTTTCTCGCCGACAGCGCGGCAGTGGCGCGTCTCGACGTCTTCACCATCACCGCCTCGGGCGAACCGACGCTCCACACGGGCATCGGCGCCATCATCCGCCACCTCAAGGACCGAAGCGCCAAGCCGGTGGCGGTGCTCACCAACGGCTCCCTGCTCCACGACCCTGCGGTGCGCGCGGACCTGCTGGCGGCCGATATCGTCATCCCCTCGCTGGACGCGGCCCGGGAAGCGAGCTACCGTACGATCAACCGGCCGGCCGCCTGCGCGCCGCTCGATCTCGTGATCGACGGGCTTGTCCGTTTCCGTAAGGAGTTTCGCGGTGAGTACTGGCTCGAAATCCTGCTGGCCAAGGGAGTCAACGACAACCCCGAGGATCTCGCCGCCCTCGGGGAGACCGTGGCCCGCATCAATCCGACCAAGGTGCAGCTGAACACCGTGGCCCGGCCGCCGCTCGAATCCTTCGCCCGGCCGCTTTCCGGCGAGGAGTTGCGCGCGGCAGCCCGATACTTCACGGTGCCGGTGGAGATCCTCGTCGATTTCACCGTCCGCGAACGGGAGAAATTCCAACCGGCCGACGGATCGGCCATCCTCGCCATGCTCCGACGCCGCCCCTGTACGGCGGCCGACGTGGCCGAGGCCCTTAACCTCGAAACCGCCCGGGCCGAACAGGTGCTGGAACAGCTGGTGGCCGAGGGGCAGCTCACGAAGACCGCCCACCACCACAAGGAATACTACCAACCGAGAAAGGCATAAAAGGTACCATGCAAGACGATCAGACACCCTCCATGTTCTCCCGCGTCAGCCAGTGGCTGAAGCCGAAAAAAGCCAATGCGGAGGAGACCCAAAACACCAGCGGCGCAGCCGCACACCCCGAGGCCAACGACATCATGCCCAAGGAACAGACACCCACCCAACCCACCCTC
>JBFLYY010000255.1:0-4342 GCA_040756495.1 Thermodesulfobacteriota bacterium
CGGCTCGCAGTTTCGCTCCACGCTTCCTCCCCACAATCGGTCACCCTCATGCAGTTGCGCTTCGCTTCGTTCGCTGTGATCAACTTACGGTGGGACTTCCACCCACAAGAGTGCGCCCGTGCCGGGCGCACACAAAAAAGCCGCCTTCAAACCGAAGGCGGCTCATGGGTGTGCAACTCCCCAGCTCTTCGGCAGCCCGGCCGCCAGAGTTCCTGGCCCGTGGCTTTGCGCCCCCGGGTTCCGCCGGGTTTGCCCTTCTCGAAGAAAATTCAAGCGCATTGATACAATTGATACAAAGTAAAGGTTAGTTACCCCTCTTGCGCCGCTCGTGTCAAGTTATTTTTTCGTTAGGCAATTGTGTATTCCCTCCCTCCCGACAAACCGCCACCCCACGCGGGAAATACGGAAATTAACAAGTGGAATCAAATTGTTACCGCAAACAACGACCCATACAACCAGGGTTGGCTCGACAAAAAAAGGGAAACCAAGCGCATTTGCTTGATTTCCCTTTGTTTTTTTCTTGGTGACCCCTACGGGACTCGAACCCGTGTTACCGGCGTGAGAGGCCAGCGTCCTAGACCGCTAGACGAAGGGGCCACAATCTGTGGGCCACTATCTAAAAGAAATGGCCCGGTTTGTCAATCAGAATTGTTGCAGGCGCTGCCGGCAGCGGTTTCCGGCTCACTTGGCCAGTTCGCGACCGAAGAACTCCGCTTCGGCGAGTTGCGCCGCATGCCGCAGCATCTCACCCCGGCGGTCGATGCCCCGTACCAGCAACTCGCCGGCATAGGCCACGCCCATGGCCTCGAAGGCGTACTGGGCGGTCAGGCGGGCGCCGTCAAAGACCTTGGCCCCGCGGGTGGCGGCCACGGCCACCAGATACCCCTTGCGCTCCGGGTCATCGACCCAGCGCCCCTCCCGCTCCATGAGCCGCCGCCGGCTCCAGAGGGCCTGGCAACGATCGACAAACGCCTTGGCCTGGGCGGTGATGCCGTAAAAGTAGATGGGCGAGGCAAGGATGATCCGGTCGGCCGCGATGATCTTCGGATAGAGAGCGGTCATGTCGTCCTCCAGCACGCACTCGCCGTTTTTTTCGCAACCGCCACAGCCGATGCAGGGGTGGATATTGAGGTCGCTCACCCGGACCACCTCACAGGAGGCCCCGGCCGCGCTGGCACCCTTGACAACGGCGTCGAGCAGTACCTCGGTATTGCCCCGACGGCGGGGACTGCCGTTGATGGCCAAAATCCGGCGTTTGTTACCCATGTCGCCTCATCGGAGCCGGTTGTAGTAATGCGTTTCGTCCCGCAGCCGCTGCCCCAGTTCGTCGGTCAGGAACCGGGGGGCCACCCGCCAGCGCCAGTTGCCCGTGGGGGTACCGGGGGTATTCATCCGGCAGTCGCTGCCGAATCCGAGCAGATCCTGAAGCGGAATCAAGGCCACCGCCGCCACCGAGGAGAAGGCCAGGCGGATGAAATCCCAGTGGATCGGGCTCCCCACCTGGCTGTGGGCGTAGCGCAAGGCACGCTCCTTGCTGCGGGACTCCACCCTGTCGCTGAAATACCAGCCCACCGTGGTGTCGTTGTCGTGGGTACCGGTGTAGACCACGCAGTTGGTGGAGGGGAAATTATGGGGCAGATAGGCGTTCTTCTCGTCGGAATCAAAGGCGAACTGGAGCACCTTCATGCCGGGGAAGCTAAAGGCCTCGCGCAATTCCTCAACGGCCGGGGTGATCACCCCCAGATCCTCGGCGATGATGGGCAGCCGGCCGATCGCCTCCTCCATCTCGGTGAAGAAACGGTGGCCCGGCCCCTTGACCCAGCGCCCCTTCACCGCATCGGGCTCGCTGGCCGGGATCTCCCAGTAGGACTCGAACCCCCGGAAATGGTCGATGCGGACGATGTCCGCCAGGGCGAAGACCTGACGGAAACGTTCGCGCCACCAGGCATAGAGATGCTCACGCACTTCGGGATCGCGGCTGTGCCAGCGGAAGAGCGGGTTGCCCCAGCGCTGGCCGGTCTTGCTGAAGTAGTCGGGCGGCACCCCGGCCACGTGGGTGGGCCGGAAGCCCTTGGCCTGGAGGGTGAAACACTCCTGGCGCGCCCAGACATCGGCGCTGTCGGGCGCCACGTAGATGGGAATGTCGCCGATGAGCCGTACCCCATGGGCAGTGGCGTACTCATGCAGCCGCCGCCACTGCCGGCTGAAGCAGTATTGCAGGAACTTATGATAGCGGGTGCGGCCGGAGAGACGCTTGCGGCTTGCGGCCAGCGCCCCTTCCTCCCGGCCGGCCAGGGGTTGGGACCATTGATACCAGGGTTGCCACCGCTGTTCCTCGCGCAGGGCCATGAAGAGGGCATAGTCGTCGAGCCACGGTGCGGCACTACAAAAGTCGTCGAACCCCTCGGCTCCCCCTTCGTACTGGAAGACCTGAAAGGCCGCCTC
Organism: Thermodesulfobacteriota bacterium; assembly: GCA_040756495.1. Classification (GTDB taxonomy): domain Bacteria; phylum Desulfobacterota; class Desulfobulbia; order Desulfobulbales; family Desulfurivibrionaceae; genus JAJZRJ01. The sequence goes on from JBFLYY010000255.1 coordinate 2,446, forward strand.
GAAGAGTTCCCGCTTCCAGGGGATAACGCGGGCGAAATCGACCAGATACTCGGAAAAATCGGGCACCCTGTCGAGGTGGCGCTGGGGCAGGAGGCCGTCGGCCACCAGTTGCTCGGGGCTGAGCATGAGGGGGTTGCCGGCAAAGGCGGAGAGCCCCATGTACGGGGAATTGTCGAGCCCCTGACTGGTGGGGCAGAGGGGCAGGAACTGCCAGTACTTCTGGCCGGCGGCCGCGAGAAAATCGACAAAGGCGTAGGCGCCGCGCCCGAGATCGCCTGTACCATAGCGGCCCGGCAGGGAGGTGATGTGCAGCAGAATCCCGCTGCCGCGTTCAAGTCGCATGGTCGTCCTCCGGCAAGATTGGCGCCCCACGGTTTTCCTTCCCCAAAATAGCACCCCTGCCCTTTACAATCCAGCGAGAATGTTTATAGATAAAAAATGACACGCATGCTGTCCCACTCCCCATGCCCCTTTGCGTCTCCCCTCCGCCGTTCTCCCGAGGAACCATCGCGTCTCTTTTTTTCTTGCTTTTTTCAAAAGAGTTTTTTAGAATTCAAGGTTTTGGCGCCCAGTATTCGGCCGCACCACCCCAGACGCAACCATTCGAAATCAGGAGAAAACACCAGTGTCTTCCAACATCAAAGCACGCTTGCTTGAGGTAGGGAAAGATGAAGGGTGTGTCACGCTTGCCTTCCTGAACGACCTCATCCCGGACGGCAAGGATCCCGATACCATCGACGGTATCTTCGACTTTCTCCAGAAGAACAACATCGAGGTCGTCACCCACGAGAAGGGCGGCAAGAAAAAGGCCCTGAGCGGCCGCCACCTCGACGACGGCGAGCCCAAGGAGGGACTGACCGCCGAGGACATCCTCGACGAAGAGGCCACCTTCCTCGACAAGGCCGCCGAAAAAGAGGAATCCTCCGAGCCCGAGGAGACCACCACCACCTACCTGCGGGAGATGGGGCAGTTCGAACTGCTCACCCCCGAGGAGGAGGAAAAATACAGCAAGACCATCCGCGAGGGCTTCGACGCCATCATCCGCGCCATCCGCACCGACAAGTCGAACCTGGCGGAGATGAAGGCCCTGGCCGAGCGCATCGATCTCTGGGAAAAGCGCGACCCCACCCTGAAGCCCAAGAAGCAGCACCTGAACTACATGGTGCGCGGCGTGGCCAAGGTGTGCGAAAAGTACCCCACCCGCAAGAAGCTCCAGGAGATGCGCTGCAAGGTCGAACTCTACACCCGCTCCATCGAGGTGGCCAAGGATGCGATGATCAAGGCCAACCTGCGGCTGGTGGTGAGCATCGCCAAGCGGTACATGCACCAGGGGCTGACCCTGGCCGACCTCATCCAGGAAGGCAACCTCGGCCTGATGCGCGCCGTCTTCCGCTTCGACTACACCAAGGGCAACAAGTTCAGCACCTACGCGAGCTGGTGGATCCGCCAGGCGATCACCCGGGCGATCCTCGACAAGACCCGCACCATCCGGCTGCCGGTCCACTTCCTCGAACTCCGCAGCCAGTTCTTCAAGGCCTTCTATTCGCTCTTGAAGGAACTTGGCCGCGAGCCGACCCCCATCGAGATCTCGGAGAAGACCGGGCTGCCGATGGACAAGATCCTCGCCATCCTGGAGGCCTCCCGCGAACCGATCTCGCTGGAGACCCCGGTGGGCGACGACGACTCCACCCTGGGCGATTTCCTGGAGAACCAGGAATCGATCTCGCCCTACGAGGCGGTCAAGGGCAAGGAACTCTCCGACCGGGTGACCAACATCCTCTCCACCCTGAGCGCCCGGGAGGAGAAGATCATCCGCCTGCGCTTCGGCATCGGCGAGGACGCCGAGTACACCCTGGAGGAGATCGGCAAGCGCTTCAACGTCTCCCGCGAGCGCATC
>JBFLYY010000256.1:0-13820 GCA_040756495.1 Thermodesulfobacteriota bacterium
GCCCGCGGCATGCGGCCGTTGATGACCCGCCTCTTCCCCGACGTGCCGGCCGAGCATCCGGCCATGAGCGCCATGATCATGAATCTGGCGGCCAACGTCCTCGGTCTCGGCAATGCCGCCACCCCCATGGGCATCAAGGCCATGCAGGAGTTGGACAAGCTCAGTGCCGAAAAGGGCACTGCCACCAATGCCATGTGCCTTTTTCTCGCCATCAACACCTCGAGCGTCACCCTGCTGCCATTAGGCGTCATCACGGTGCGGGCCGCGGCCGGGGCCCTCAACCCCGCCGCCATCGTCCTGCCCTCGATCTTCGCCACCACCTGTTCCACCGTGGTGGCGATCCTCGTGGCCAAGCTCCTCGCCAAGCCCGACCTCACCGTGGCTCCCGCTGCGGCCTCGGCCGCCGAGGAGGCCCCTGCCGAGGCGGCGGAGGCGGTGCTCACCCCGCCCGGTTCGGCCGGCCGCATCTTTGTCGGCGTGGTGGTCGGCCTCTTTCTCGGCGGAATCCTTTTCCAGTGGTGGAACGCGCCCGCGGCCCCGCTTTTCTCCATCGCCACCGTGAATACGGTCTCCGCCTGGCTCATCCCCCTGCTCATCGCTGTTCTGCTCCTCTTCGGCTATCTGCGCGGGGTCAAGGTGTACGAGGCCGCCACCGAGGGGGCCAAGGAGGGGTTTTCCACCGCCATGCGCATCGTTCCCTTCATGGTCGCCATCTTCGTGGCCATCGGCATGTTCCGGGCCAGCGGCGCCATGGACATCATGGTGGCGGCCCTCTCCCCCCTCACCGAACGGGTCGGCCTGCCGGCCGAGGCCCTGGCCATGGCCCTGTTGCGGCCCCTTTCCGGCTCCGGCGCCTTCGGCTTCATGAGCGAGATCACCCGCCAGGCGCCGGACAGCTTCCTCGCCGCCCTGGTGGGCGTGATCCAGGGCTCCACCGAGACCACCTTCTACGTGCTGGCCGTCTATTTCGGCAGCATCGGGGTCTTCCGCACCCGCCACGCCCTGCCCGCCGCCCTCTGCGGCGAGACGGCCGGCCTCATCGGCGCGCTCTTCATCTGCCATCTCTGGTTTTCGTAAGCCATTCGCGGCTTGACTTTGCCGCGGCTTCCGTTTAAAAGTGGGCCTGCGATCGCAGCCTTTTCCTCCAAGAACAGGGAGATACTTTGCAATGCCACAGATCATCGTGCTCGCCACCCGCAACCAGGGCAAGGTGAAGGAATTCGCCGAGATGCTCAAGGGCTTTCCGGTGGAGATCAAGAGTCTCAACGATTTCGGCCCGATCCCCGAGGCAGTGGAGGATGGCGCCACCTTCGACGACAACGCCTACAAAAAGGCGAGCTTCACCGCCAAGGTGCTGGGACTGCCGGCCATGGCCGACGACTCCGGGCTTACGGTCGAGGCCCTGGCTGGCGCGCCGGGGGTCTATTCGGCCCGCTACGCGGGGGAAAAGGCCTCGGATAGCGACAACATCGCCAAACTGCTCAAGGAAATGGAAGGCAAGGAGAACCGCAAGGCCGCCTTCGAGTGCGTGATCTCGCTGGCCGTGCCTTCCGGCCCGGCGCTCACCTTCGAGGGTCGCTGCGAAGGGGAGATCCTCACCGCGCCCCGCGGCAGCGACGGCTTTGGTTACGACCCGGTCTTCTACTGTTCGACCCTGAAAAAGACCTTTGCCGAGGCCTCCATGGCAGAGAAAAACCGGGTGAGCCACCGCGGCCGCGCCGTGGCCCAGGTGGCGGCCGAGTTCGACAAGGTGCTCAAGTGGCTGGAGCAGCGCCTCTTTGAGGAGAAGCCGGAAAAGCCCGATCACGAACAATTCGAACACAACGACTGGTCGGAAGAGATCATGGTCAGGACAGTGAAATGATTACCCTGCTCGATTACGGCGCCGGCAACGTGCGCAGCGTCCGCAACGCCATCAGGAAACTCGGTTTTGAGGTGCGGGACGTGGCCTCGGCCGACGACATCCGCACCGCGGAGAAACTGATCTTCCCCGGCGTGGGCAGCTTCGGCAGCGCCATGGCGCGGCTTACCGAGCTGGGGTATCTCGCCCCGCTCAAGGAGTATCTCGCTGCCAACCGCCCCTTCTTCGGCATCTGCCTCGGCCTCCAGACCCTCTTTGAGGGGAGCGAGGAGTCGCCCGGGGTGGCGGGTCTGGGGCTCATCCCCGGCCAGATCAAGCGCTTCATTGCGCCCGGGCTCGCGGTGCCGCAGATCGGCTGGAACGGCATTGCCATCCGCAAGCCCTCCGCCCTCTTCAACGGCTATGCGGGCGAGAAGCTCTACTTTGTCCACTCCTATTGCGCCGAGCTTTCCGGGGCGAACCGCGACTGGCAGCTCACCACCACCACCTACGGCGACGATTTCTTGAGCGCCGTGCAGAAGGGCAACATCGTGGCCACCCAGTTCCACCCGGAAAAGAGCGGCCTGGCCGGGCTCAACCTGCTCAAAAATTTCCTCACCGCGACGGACCTCGCTGCCGGCGACCCGGCGCAGGTGGTGCAGGGGCCGGCGGAGACCCGGCTGGCCAAGCGGATCATCGCCTGCCTCGACGTGCGGAGCAACGATGCCGGCGACCTGGTGGTGACCAAGGGCGACCAGTACGACGTGCGCGAGCAGGGCGAGGTGCGCAACCTCGGCAAGCCGGTGGAGTTGGCCCGCCGCTACTTCGAGGAGGGGGCGGACGAGATCACCTTCCTGAACATCACCGCCTTCCGCGATTTCCCGCTCAAGGATCAGCCCATGCTGGAGGTGCTGGAGCGCGCCTCGGAACAGGTCTTTGTGCCGCTCACCATCGGCGGCGGCATCCGCGACTACACCGACTCCGAGGGGAGGCACTACACCGCCCTCGACGTGGCGGCCCAGTATTTCCGCGCCGGGGCCGACAAGATCTCCATCGGCGGCGATGCGGTGGCCGTGGTGGAGGAGTATCTGGCGAGCGGGGCCAAGACGGGCAGGAGTTCCATCGAGCGGATCGCCTATGTCTATGGCAACCAGGCGGTGGTCATCTCCATCGATCCGCGCCGGGTCTATGTGAAGTCGCCGGCCGACACCAGCCACCCCACGGTGAAGACCGCGTTTCCCGGTCCCAACGGCGAGGAGTACTGCTGGTATCAGTGTACGGTCAAGGGCGGCCGGGAGGGCCGGGACGTGGATGCCCAGACCCTGGCTCACGTCTGCGAGGAGCTGGGCGCCGGCGAGATCCTGCTCAACTGCATCGATAAGGACGGCACCAATTCCGGCTTCGAGCTGGAGTTGATCAACCTGGTGCGCAGCGCGGTCACGATCCCGGTGATCGCTTCGAGCGGCGCCGGCAGGGTGGAGCATTTCTCCGAGGTCTTTGCCGCGACCGGGGCCGAGGCGGCCCTGGCAGCCGGCATCTTCCACCGTCAGGAGGTGCCGATTGCCGCGGTGAAAGCGCACCTCAAGGCCAGCGGCATCGAGACCCGCTAACCGGTTTGGGGGGCACGCTCCCGCGGCCCCCTCTTCTTTCCTTTCCCCGATCAGGCGGTACCGCCTCTTTTAGCCGCTGGGCAGCAGGATTCCGGCCTCGGGCAGTTCCTGCTCCGGGGCGTTGTCGCGGATGAAGGCGACGAGCTGGATGAGCTGTGTGGCGGAGAGTTTTCCGAACTGCATGCTGCAACGCCGCAGAATGATGCCCTGTGCGCCGGCCTTCGCCGGGTGGAGCGGGGGCTGGGGGCCAATCTCCACAGTTCGGTAACCCTAATGATTTTCTAATACCCAAATAAAGTGTTGACTCCTGAACGCGAGCGGCGTATAGAAGCATCCATGGACTTCGCAACGGGACAATACCCGGAAATGTGCCCGGTCGGGCTGCCCTTCGCGGCAGCGGGACCGGCGAACGATGCCGCCTGGTGCGGGCAGTTGTTCATCTCCGTCCATCAGTTTGCCGAGGCCCTCGGGAAGGCGGTGGACGTGAGGGATCATTATACCCGCACCCATTCGGTTGTGGTCGCCGAGGTTGCGCAAGAACTCGCGGCTGCGATGGGGTTGCCGGCGGCGCGGTGCGCAGAGGTGCACGTGGCGGGCCATCTGCACGATCTGGGCAAGATCGGTGTGCCCGATCGCGTGCTGCGGGCAAGCGGGCCGCTGGGTCCGGCGGAGTGGCGGGAAATTTGGCGGCACCCCGAGCTGGGCTATGAAATCCTGCGGCATGTGCCGCTTCTTGCCCGGCCTGGCGGGATTGCCGAGATGGTGCTCCACCATCACGAGCGCTACGACGGGAGCGGCTATCCCCATGGACTGCGGCAAGGCGAGATTCCGTTGGGGGCGCGCATCGTCGCCGTGGCAGATGCCTTTTCCGCCATGGTGGACGACCGGGTCTATCGGAAGGGGCTGTCGGAGGACATGGTCTTTGCCGAACTCGCCCGTTGTGCCGGCAGTCAATTTGACCCGGAGGTGGTTGCCGTGGCGTGCAGGCGGCAAGCGGCGGTCTGTGAACGGTGGCGAGCCGTTACAGCGGAAACTCCCGGCCCCGGAGCGGTTCCTCTGCCGGCGGAGGAGAAAACGCAGGCCGAAAGAATTAGGGCTTTCTAAGTTTGTTTCGACCACGACACAAGATGTTGACTTCTTAACAGAGGGTTGGGTATAAGAACAGTTCCTGCGGACAGAGGGGGGCACCCGTGGCCGGTGACCCTCTGGCCGGGACGGCTGTAAGGAGAAGCGCATGCCACGCATGATGTTACGAAAGATGAAGAGGGGCCAGAGCGGCGTCATTGCCGCGGTCAAGGTCGGCGGCGAACTGGGCCGCCGGATCAGGGACATGGGGCTGGTGCCCGGCACCCGGATCACGGTGCAGGGCCGCGCCCCCCTCTATGACCCGGTGGCCCTGCGGGTGCTGGACAGCACCCTGACCTTGCGCAATAATGAAGCTGACCACATCGAAGTGGATGTATCCTGAACGTGCCGGAAGCGAGGAGATCATGACCGCACCCATTACCGTCGCCCTGGCCGGCAACCCCAACGCCGGCAAGACCACCCTCTTTAACGCCCTCACCGGTGCCCGCCAGCATGTGGGGAACTACCCCGGCGTCACCGTGGAAAAGAAGGAGGGGTTCCATGTCACCCCTGCCGGCATCACGATCAACGTCGTCGATCTGCCCGGCACCTATTCCCTCACCGCCTATTCGGTGGAGGAGGTGGTGGCGCGCGACTACCTGGTGCAGGAGCGGCCCCGGGTGGTGGTCAACATCGTCGATGCCTCCAACCTCGAGCGCAACCTCTACCTCACGGCCCAGTTCCTGGAGCTGGGGGTGCCCATGGTTGTGGCCCTCAACATGATGGACGTGGCTCAGGACCGCGGGATTGCCATCAATGCCGGGCGGCTGGCCGAACTGCTTGGGGTGCCGGTGATCCCCATCGTCGCCCGCAGCAACAAGGGAACCGCCGAGCTGATGGCCGCCGTCCTCGCCCTGGCCGAAGGGACCACCGCGTGGAATCCGCTCCATCTCTCCTACGGCGAGGATCTCGACAGCGTGCTCCTGGCCATGGAAAAGGAGATCGCGGCGGGGGGATTCCTGACCGCCCTCTACCCGCCCCGCTGGCTGGCGGTGAAGTATCTGGAGAACGACAGCGAGATCCGGGCGCGGGGGATCGGGGAGAATCCGGCCGTTGCCGCGGCTCTCGCCCAGAAGGTGCAGGAGGTCACCGATCACCTGCAGAAGACCATGGAGACCTATCCCGAGGCGATCATCGCCGACCACCGCTACGGCTACATCAAGTCGATCCTCCGGCAGGAGGTGGTTGTCCGCACCTACGATGCCGACCGCCTCTACACCTCGGACCGCATCGACCGGGTGGTGACCAACCGCTTTCTGGGGCCCATCATCATGCTGGCGGTCCTGTTCGGCCTCTACAAATTCACCTTCACCTACAGCGAGCTGCCGGTGGCGTGGCTGGACGGCTTCTTCGGCTGGCTGCGCGAGCTGTTCGGCCTCCTGCTGCCCGAGGGCTATTTCAAGTCGATGCTCCTCGCCGGGGTCATCGACGGGGTCGGCGGGGTGCTCGGCTTCGTGCCCCTCATCATGTTCATGTTCTTCGGCATCGCCATCCTCGAGGACTCGGGCTATCTCGCCCGGGTCGCCTTCATGATGGACCGGATCTTCCGGATGTTCGGCCTGCACGGCAGCTCGGTGATGGCCTACATCGTCTCCGGCGGCATTGCCGGCGGCTGCGCCGTGCCCGGCGTGATGGCGACCCGCACCCTGCGCTCGGAGCGGGAGCGGCTCGCCACCCTGCTCACCGTCTCCTTTATGAACTGCGGGGCCAAGCTGCCGGTGCTGGCGCTCCTGACCGGGGTCTTTTTCGCCAGCAACCAGGCGCAGGTCATGTTCCTGCTCACCCTGCTCGCCTGGGCCGTGGCCCTGCTGGTGGCCAAACTCTACCGGATCACCATCCTGCGCGGCGAATCGACCCCCTTTGTCATGGAGCTGCCGCCCTACCGGCTGCCCACCTTCCGGGGGCTGATGATCCATACCTGGGAGCGGACCTGGCAGTACATCAAGAAGGCCGGCACCGTGATCCTCGCCATCTCCATCCTGCTCTGGGCGATGATGACCTTCCCCGGCCTGCCGGAGCGCGAACAGGAGCGGATCGACGCCCAGCGCCAGGAGCTGCTGACGGGCTACCCGGCCGAGGTGGTGCAGGAGGCCACCGAGGAGGGGGCGGAGGAGGAGGGGCTCTCGCCGGCGGCCGAGGAGTTGCTGGCGCAGCTCGACGGCCTGGATCGGCTGGAGGCGGAAAAGGCCCTGGAGTATTCGGTGGCCGGCCGCATAGGCCGCACGCTGGAGCGGGTGAGCTGGCTCGCGGGCTTCGACTGGCGGACCAACATCGCCCTGGTCGGCGGCTTTGCCGCCAAGGAGATCGTCATCTCCACCCTGGGCACCGCCTATTCGCTGGGTGAGGTGGCGCCGGAGGAAAATCTCTCCCTGGCCCAGACCCTGGCCGAAAACCCCGACTGGAACCCGGTGATGGCCTTTGCCCTCATCGTCTTCGTCATGTTCTATGCCCCCTGTTTCGTCACCGTGGTCTGCATTGCCCGCGAATCCGGCTCCTGGAAATGGGGGTTCTTCGCCATGGGCTTCAATACCGTGTTCGCCTTTGGCCTTGCCGTGCTGGTCTATCAGGCCGGCATGGCCCTGGGCCTGGGAGGCTGAGATGACGTGGGATACCGTGCTGGTGGTCGTGGTGGTGGCGGCGTGCGCCGGGTTGCTCGGCCGCAGGCTCTTTCGGCAGTTGCGCGGCAAGGGCTCGTGCGGTTGCAGTTGCGGCAGCGGCGGCTGCCCCGCCGGCCGGCCGACCGGCCCTGATTGCGGCTGCCCGCCGGAGGCGAAGAAGTAGGGGCGTTATTTCTCGATGGGCAGCGCGGGGTCGCGCGACCATTCGTTCCACGAGGCGAAGTAGTTGCGCAGCCTGGTAAAGCCGGCGAGCTTCAAGGCCACGTAGCTGTGGGAGGCCCGCGACCCCTTGAAGCAGGAGATGATGATGTCGCTCTCCGGCAGGATGCCCTGTTCGGCGCAGAGCGCCCGGATCTCTGCCGGCGGCCGGAAGGCGGGCACCGGCTCCCGGTTCATGAAGCGGTACCATTCGATCCAGCGGGAACCGGGGATGTGGCCCATGCGCGGGGCGAAATCGACCCCGTAGGGCGAGGAGGAGTCGCCGTGCCACTCCTCGGCGTCCCGGTTGTCGAGGATGACGACCCGCGGATTCCCGAGGGCGGCCAGTACCTCCTCCCTGGTGGCGATGAGTTCCCGGCGGGGACGGACGGCGAACTCGCCCGCCGCCGGCATGGCCGGAAGCGCATCCACCGGCAGGCCGGCGGCCTGCCATTCGCTGAAGCCGCCGTCGAGGATGCCGACCTGATCGTGGCCCAGATAGGTGAGCAGCCAGTAGCCGCGGCAGGAGGAGCCGTAACGGCTGTCGAGGCTGTCTTCGTAGAAGATCACCAGGGTGCCCGGAGTCACTCCGGCCCGGGAGAAGGTCTGGCGGAAGGTCTCGTGCAGGGCCGCGAGCCCTGCCGGCGTGCTTTCGCTGAGATAATAGAAGACCTCCGGCGCGTTCACCGCGCCGGGGATATGGCCCTGCTTGTAGATCACCTTGTCGCGGATGTCGATGAGGAGAACCCGTCCCTCCTGGCGGAGGCGCTCCACCTCGTGGGGCGTGTAGAGAATCTGTTCCGTCATGCCTCTCCCTTGTGTGTGCTGCCGCGGCTCCCTGTCCGCCCGCTGCCTTCCATTATAGTCTGCCTGCCCGCCAAGCCGAAGCAAAAGATGAAAAGGACGTCTGTCCGGCCAGTTAGGTGCGCCAGGCGCCTCGCTTGTTTCTTGTCGCCGGTTCCACTATGATGAAAAGACACTGAGGAGGTGGCCCATGCCCGTTGATCCGTCCATCAAGATCCTGCTCGTCGAAGACGCCGGCACCATGCGCAAGATGGAGGCCCGGATACTGAACCAGATCGGCTTCACGAACATCGTCGAGGCCGTGGACGGCGACGATGCCGTGGAGAAGCTCACGGCCGACAGCGATGTCCAGCTCGTCATCAGCGACTGGGCCATGCCCAAGCGGGACGGCTACGAACTGGTGCAGTGGATGCGGGCCGACGCGCGCTTTGCCGGCGTGCCCTTCCTCATGGCCACCGGCCACGGCGACAAGGAATACGTGGCCAAGGCCAAAGAGGGCGGGTCCAACGGCGTGGTGGCCAAGCCCTTCACCCCGGACGAGCTGAAGGCGGCCATCGAGGAGGCCTTTGGTCTCAAGCAGGAAGTGGCGCCCAGGCAGGAAGAGGGCCCCAAGGTCTCGGCCGAGGGCAAGGTCCACCTCAAGATGGCCCACATCCAGATCACCGACCATCTGGCCCTGGGGGTTCTGAAGCACCAGGTGGCGAGTGGCGCGAAGAATCCGCGTCACTTCAGCCTGGAGACCCTCTGCATGCCAAGCTGGAACCCGGTGCAGGCGGCGCTCGAAAAGGGCGAGGTGGACGGCGCCTTCATCCTCGCCCCCGCGGCCATGGACCTCTTCAGCTACAACGTGCCGATCCGCCTGGTCCTTTTCGCCCACCGCAACGGCAGCATCTGCGTGCGCAACAAGGCGGGCAAGTACGTGAAGCCCTACCAGCAGTTCTTCAAGCACAAGACCTTCTACATCCCGCACAAGATGTCGATCCACAACATGCTGGCCCACATGTACTTCACCCAGATGGGCTTGCGGCCCGGGGTGGCCGGCAAGGAGGCGGTGAACGTCCTCTTCGACGTGGTGCCGCCCATCGCCATGCCCGAATTTTTGAAGGAAAACCCCGAGGCCTGCGGCTTCCTGGTGGCCGAACCCATCGGCTCGCGGGCCATTGCCGCGGGGATCGCCGAACGCCAGTTCCTCTCGAGCGAGATCTGGCAGGACCACCCCTGCTGCGTCGTGGTCTTCCGCGAGGAGATCATCCGCCAGTACCCGGAGGCGGTGCAGGAATTCACCAGCATGGTGGTGGAGAGCGGCCGCTTCATCGGCCAGAACATCGACCAGGCGGCGGAGATCGCCGTTGCCTTCCTCGACCCCCAGAAGAAGCTGGGGCTGGAGCCCGGCCTTCTGCGCCAGGTGCTCTCCGATCCGGCGGGCATCACCTACGACGACCTCTACCCGGTGGCCGAGGATCTCGAGACCATCCAGGACTACATGGTGAACAAGATGGAGATCGGCCGCGCCATCGAGGTGGCCGATTTCGTCGAGACCCGCTTTGCCGAAAAGGCCTGTGGCGGCGCGCCGGCCCCGCACCGCGCCGCCGCAGGCGGCGAGGCAGCCGGCCGCGGCACGGCCGCCCAGAAGCTGCGGGCCTTCGAGGAGTCGCAGAAGCTCGCCACCCGGGAGGGCAAGTATCTGGTCTTCAGCCTCGGCGAGGAGCGCTACGGCCTCGGCATCCTCGACGTCCGCGAGATCATCGGCCTCCTGGCCATCCACGAGCTGCCGGACATGCCCCCCTTCTTCAAGGGGGTCATCAACCTGCGGGACCGGGTGATCCCGGTCATGGACCTGCGCCTCAAGTTCGGCATGGAGGAGGCTGAGCACACCAACCGCACCTGCATCATCATCGTCGAGGTCTCGGGCAAGCGCGGCTCGACCCTCATGGGGATCATCGTCGATGCCGTCTCCGAGGTGGCCAACATCAAGGACGAGGTGATCGAGGATGCCCCCTCCTTCGGCGGCGGGCTCGATACCGCGATGATCCTCGGCATGGCCAAACTCAAGGAGGGGGTGACCATCCTCCTCGACATCGACCGGCTCATGCAGACCGACGCGATGGTCCAGCTGGCCATGTGAACAGGGGGTGTTTTTGGGGCAGAGTCGAGCAGGACGTTGCAAAAGTCATTCATGACCTTTTGCAACCACGAACGTGCCGAAGTGAATCCGGTACGTTCGCCAGCTAGAGAACGTAGACCGCCACCGTCTCCTGGTACTTCTCCACGAACTCCTCGATGATGATCCGCATGTTCTCCTCGAAGTGCGGCACTGTCGGGAGATTCGCCTTGCGGTCTTCGTAGGCCAGCACATCGAAGAAGAACTCGCCCCCCTCCTCGTCGAGGGAGGTGAGGTGGGTGAGGGCGTTGGCCAGGTGGATCACCTTGGCGGTCATGCGCTGGGCCTGGGGCTGGTCCAGGGTGTGGTGCATGCCCACCGGCACCGAAACCGCCTCCGGCAGCCCCCATTTTTCGAGAAGCGCCATGCCCACCCGGGCGTGGTCGGTGTGGAGGAGCTGCTGTTCCTTGATGAGCAGCGGGGTCTCGGCCGGAATCTCCGGGTGGTTGTAGCTTTCCACCTGGAGCGGGCGATTGAGCACCATCTTGCCGATGTCGTGGAGCAGGGCCGCGGTGTAGAGGCTGGGGGTGTCCTTCACCTTGGCGTAGCGGCCGATGATGGAGGCGAGGATGGCGGTGGCGTAGGAGTGCTGCCAGAGCTGGCCGCTGGAGAGGGCATAGGCCTCCTGGGCCGACTTGAGGAGCCCCACCGAGGCGCTGGTGATGGCGATGATCCGCACGCTTTCGAGGCCGAGGCGCACGATGATGTCGTGCACCGAGGAGATCTTCTTCATGTGGCCGAAGTAGGCGGAGTTGGCCATCTGCAGCATGTTGGCCGTAAGGCCCGGATCACGCTCGATCTTTTCCGCCAGCACCGCCACCGAGCAGTCGTGCTCGTGGGCGATGGCCAGCACGTCCATCGCCACCTGCGGACAGGGGGCCAGTTTCTCGATGTCCCTGATGTATTCCTGTTCGACGTTCACCGCGACTCCTTGGCGCTTCCGTGACCCCTGTTTCAGGCGCATTATGGCATACCCTTCGGGTAATGTAAACAGCAAGAAAGGGGGCAACAGGGTTGACACGCCGGGGCGGATGATTATGTTCTGGCCCAAATTTTCGTCACCCCATAACGGCCAGCCAAAGAGGTATGTCCATGAGTGCAGAGACCACGACGCCCCAAACCGAGACCAAGGAGTTCCAGGCCGAGGTCAAGAAGATGCTCGACATCGTGATCCACTCCCTCTACACGGAGAAGGAGATCTTCCTGCGCGAACTCATTTCGAACAGCGCCGATGCCCTGGAAAAGTTCCGCCACCAGCAGCTCCTGGAGCAGGAGGTCTTCGACAGCCACGTGCCGCTCGAGATCGTGATCGACTGCGACGAGAAGAACCACACCATCACCATCACCGACACCGGCATCGGCATGGACCGCGGCGAGCTGGAGGCGAACCTCGGCACCATCGCCCACTCCGGCTCCAAGACCTTCTTCTCGAAGCTCTCCGAGGGCGACCAGAAGAACGTCCACCTCATCGGCCAGTTCGGCGTCGGTTTCTACGCCGCCTTCATGGTGGCCAACAGCGTGCGGGTCAAGTCCCGCTCCTTCCGCCAGGACGACATGGGCCACGAATGGGTCTCCGACGGCGGGGGCACCTACACCATCTCCATGTGCCCCGGCATCCGGCGCGGCACCTCCATCACCCTGGAATTAAAGGAGGAGGCCCACCACTATGCCAACGAATCGACCCTCACCCGGATCATCAAGCAGTATTCGAGCTTCGTCCCCTTCCCCATCAAGGTGAAGGGCGAGGCGGTGAACACGGTCCAGGCCCTCTGGACCCGGAGCAAGAACGAGATCAAGAACGAGGAGTACACCGAGTTCTACAAGTACGTGGCCAACGCCTTCGACGAGCCGCTCACCCATCTCCACTTCACCGCCGATGCGCCGCTCGCCATCAAGGCCCTCCTCTTCGTGCCCCGGGAGAACGTGGAATCCATGGGCTTTGGCCGCATGGAGCCGGGGGTGAACCTCTACTGCCAGCGGGTGCTCATCGAGCAGCACGCCAAGGCGATCCTGCCGGAGTGGCTCCGCTTCGTGAAGGGCGTCATCGACAGCGAGGATCTGCCCTTGAACATCTCTCGCCAGGCCTTGCAGGACAGCGCCCTGGTCATGAAGATCAACAAGGTGGTCACCAGCCGCTTCTTGAAATTCCTCGACGAGTTCTCCCGCTCCGAGCCGGAGCAGTACGGGAAGTTCTGGCAGACCTTCGGCGTCTTCCTCAAGGAAGGGGCGATCAGCGACTTCGGCCACCGGGCCGAGGTGGCGAAATTGCTCCGCTTCGAGTCCTCCACCAGCGAGCCGGGTGCGGTCACCTCGCTCAAGGAGTATGTGGAGCGGATGGCCGAGGGGCAGAAGGAGATCTACTACATCAACGGTGGCAGCCGCGAGGCGATCGAGGCCGGCCCCTATGTGGAGGCCTTTAAAAAACGGGGCATCGAGGTGCTCTACACCCTGGACGCCATCGACGACTTTGCCCTGAACCACGTGGGCGAGTTCGAGGGCAAGAAGCTCGTCTCCGCCGACCGGGGCGACCTCGACCTGCCCGAGACCGCCAAGGGCGCCGAGGCGGAGAAGGAGAGCGAGGCGGCCCTGCCGGGCAAGGAGGCCGAGGAACTCGTGAAATGGATGCAGGGGATCCTGGGCGAGCGGGTCAAGGAGGTGAAGGAGTCGAAGCGCCTCTCCGGCAGCCCGGCCATGATCGTCAACCCGGACGGTTTCCTCACCAGCAGCATGGAGCGGGTGATGCGCGCCTCTGGCCAGAACGTGCCCGACTTCGGCAGGAAGGTGCTCGAGATCAACACGAGCCACCCTCTCTTGAAGGGGCTCAACAATCTGCGGGCCAGCGAGGAACCTTTGGCGCAGAGCGTTGTCGAGCAGATATTCGACAACGCCATGATCCAGGCCGGCCTCATGGTCGAGCCCAGGACCATGGTGGAGCGCACCTACAAGATCCTTGCCCGCCTGGTGGGCAGCGACGCATGATGACGGCGCAACACCCCTTTTCCTTCCGAGAACGGAGCGTGTGATGATACGGGTTCAGGAGCTGTGGAAGTCCTACGGCGAGGTCGAGGCCCTGCGCGGGGTCTCGCTAACGGTGGCGCCCGGCGAGATCATCGGCCTTCTGGGGCCGAACGGCGCGGGCAAGACCACGCTGATGAAGATCCTCGCCGGCTATCTCCATCCCACCTCAGGCATTGCCGAGGTGGGCGGCCACGACGTGGTGGCCGAGCCCGAGACGGTGCAGCGCCTCATCGGCTATCTGCCGGAAAACGCGCCCCTCTATCCGGAACTCACGGTGCAGGGCTATCTTCGGATGATGGCCGATCTCCGCCAGATCCCGCCAAGCGAGCAGCGGGCGCGCCTTTCCGCCGCGGTCCATGCCGTGGGGTTGGCCGACCGCCTCACCCGTCCCATCTCCACCCTGAGCAAGGGGTACCGCCAGCGGGTGGGGATCGCCCAGGCGATCC
>JBFLYY010000257.1:0-13613 GCA_040756495.1 Thermodesulfobacteriota bacterium
GTGAAGTCGAGCAGCCGGGTGATGTCCTCCTTGAGCAGGTTTTCCTCGCCGGCCTTGTCGGTGACGTTGATGATGCCGAGGATCTTCTCCTTGTGGAGGATCGGCACCGAGAGCAGGGCGTTTTTCTTGTAGTGCTGGCGGCACTGGCCGCCGAAGCGTTCGTCCCGGGAGATGTCGGGGATGAAGAGCGGTTCCCGGTGGCGGGCCACCCAGGCGGCGACCGAGCCGTTGTCCAGGCGCTGGCAGTGGCCGATCAGCTCGGTGCGGGTGGCGGCCCGGACCACGAGTTTTTTCTTCCTGGCCTCCACCGTCATGATCGAGCCCTGTTCCACCCCGAGATAGTCGAGGATGCATTCGAGGATGCGGCCCAGGCGTTGGTCGTGACTGAGCTGGGGGGTGTTGAGGGTGGCGGCGATCCGGCCAAAGCTGTCCAGCAGCCGGTTGGCCAGATCGAGGTCGTGGACTTTCTTGGGCGTGGCGGTCTTCTTTGGCATCACGTGTCCCCGGGTGGGAGGTGGCTGGCGGATGACGACTACCAATCTGTTCAATAATAGCTGAAAAAAAAGCAGCTGACAAATG
Source organism: Thermodesulfobacteriota bacterium (assembly GCA_040756495.1). GTDB lineage: Bacteria > Desulfobacterota > Desulfobulbia > Desulfobulbales > Desulfurivibrionaceae > JAJZRJ01. Next base: position 580 of record JBFLYY010000257.1, read on the forward strand.
GTGAAGAGCGCTGGGGCGGGCAGTCCCCAAGGCGGGAGCGCGCCGGGCGGCAAGGGGCGGCATCGGTGGCCAGCCGGCCTGGGGCCGCTGCCGCCCGCCGGGGTGGTGGCCGGCTGGGGTTTACTCCCACTCGATGGTGCCCGGCGGCTTGCCGGTGATGTCGTAAACCACGCGGGAGATGCCGCGCACCTCGTTGCAGATGCGGCGGGTGACGTGGTCGAGGAAGTCGTAGGGCAGATGCGCCCAGCGGGCGGTCATGAAGTCCACCGTCTCCACGGCGCGCAGGGCCACGACATGGGCGTACTGGCGGTTGTCGCCCACCACCCCCACCGAGCGCACCGGCAGGAAGACGGTGAAGGCCTGGGAGACCGTGTCGTAGAGGTCGTGTTTGCGCAACTCCTCGATGAAGATGGCGTCGGCCAACCGCAGGGTGTCGGCGTAGTCCTTCCGGACCTCGCCCAAAATCCGGACCCCGAGGCCTGGCCCAGGGAAGGGATGGCGAAAGACCATCTCGGAAGGCAACCCCAGCTCGACGCCGATCTTGCGCACCTCGTCCTTGAAGAGTTCGCGCAACGGTTCCACCAGGCCGAGCTTCATCTGTTCCGGCAGCCCCCCCACGTTGTGGTGGCTCTTGATCACCTTGGCCTTGCCGGTTTTGGCCCCGGCCGACTCGATGACGTCCGGGTAGATGGTGCCCTGGGCCAGCCATTTCACGTTGGTGAGTCTGGCTGCCTCCTCCTCGAAGACCTCGATGAAGGTGGTGCCGATGATCTTTCTTTTCTGCTCCGGGTCTTCGACACCCTTGAGTTTTGCGAGGAAGCGTTCCTCGGCATTGACCCGGATCACCTTGACCCCCATGTGTCTGGCAAAGGTGGCCATCACCTGCTCGCCTTCGCTCAAGCGCAGGAGGCCGTTATCGACAAAGACGCAGGTGAGCTGCCCTCCGATCGCCTTGTGGAGCAGGGCCGCCACCACCGAGGAGTCCACCCCGCCGGAAAGGCCCAGGAGCACCTCGTCGGTGCCGACCTTGGCGCGCACCTGTTCGATGGAGTCGGTGATGATGTTGCTTGAGGTCCAGAGGCGGCCGCAGCCGCAGATTTCGTGGACAAAGCGTTCGATGATCCGTCGGCCCTGGCGGGTGTGGGTCACCTCGGGGTGGAACTGCAGGCCGTAGAAGCGGCGCGCCTCGTCGGCCATGCCGGCCAGGGGGGCGCTGTCGGTCTCGCAGATGGCGACGAAGCCTTCGGGCAGCCTGGTGACCCGGTCGCCGTGGCTCATCCAGACGTCGAGCAGGCCGTAGCCTTCGGGGCTGGCGTGGTCCTCGATGTCGGCGAGGAGTTTCGAGTGGTGGCGGGCCCGCACCTGGGCGTAGCCGTATTCGCGGTGGCTGGAGGGCTCCACCTCGCCGCCCAGCTGGGCGGCCATGGTCTGCTGGCCGTAGCAGATGCCGAGCACCGGCACGCCCAGGGTGAAGACCGCGTCGTTTGCCCGCGGGGTCTCGGCCTCATGCACCGACTGCGGCCCGCCCGAGAGGATGATGCCGTTGGGTTTGAATTCGCGGATGGCCGCCGCGTCCATCTCCCAGGGGTGAATCTCGCAATAAACCCCGGCTTCCCGCACCCGGCGGGCGATGAGCTGGGTATATTGGGAGCCGAAGTCGAGGATGAGGATGCGTTCGCCGTGGATATTCATGGGGTGCCCTTTGGGAATGCAGAATTAAAAATGAAGAATGAATAACAGGGGGGAGAATCACCGCCCTTGCCTGCTTCATTTTTCACTTTTCATTCTTCATTGTGCATTGCTTTTTCTACTCCCCCAGCCGGTAGTTGGGAGCTTCCTTGGTGATGATCACGTCGTGGACATGGCTTTCCTTGAGGCCGGCCGCGGTGATGCGCACGAATTTCGCCTTCTGGCGCATCTCGGGGATGGTGTTGGCGCCGATGTAGCCCATGCCGGAGCGCAGGCCGCCCATGAGCTGGTAGATCATGGTGGAGAGCGAGCCGCGGTAGGGCACCTTGCCTTCGATGCCCTCGGGCACCAGCTTGGCCTGGCTTTCGATGCCTTCCTGGAAGTAGCGGTCCCGGCTGCCCTGCTGCATGGCGCCAAGCGACCCCATGCCGCGGTAACCTTTGTAGGTGCGGCCCTGGTAGAGGAAGGTCTCGCCCGGGGATTCGTCGGTGCCGGCAAAGAGGCTGCCGATCATGACCACGCTGGCGCCGATGCCGATGGCCTTGGTGATGTCGCCGGAGAACTTGATGCCGCCGTCGGCGATCACCGGTACGTTGTACTTGTCCGCCATCCTGGTGCAGTTGTGGATGGCGGTCATTTGCGGCACGCCGACGCCGGCGACGATGCGGGTGGTGCAGATGGAGCCGGGGCCCACGCCCACCTTGACGCAGTCGGCGCCCGCCTTGATGAGGGCCTCGGCGCCCTCGGCGGTGGCGATGTTGCCGGCAATGATCTGGAGTTGCGGAAAGGCGTCCTTGACCCGTTGCACCGCGTCGATGATGTTCTTCGAGTGACCGTGGGCCGAGTCGAGAACCACGATGTCCACCCCCACCTTGACCAGCTTCTCCACGTGATCGAGCGGGGTGTTGACGCCGATGGCGGCCCCGGCCAGCAGGCGGCCGCGCTCGTCCTTGGCGGCATTGGGATATTTGCGGATCTTCTCGATGTCCTTGATGGTGATGAGCCCCTGGAGGTTGTAGTCGTCGTCCACCACCAGGAGTTTTTCGATGCGGTGCTCGTGGAGCAGGGCCTTGGACTGCTCCAGGGTGATGCCGGGTTTGGCGGTGACCAGGTTCTTGCCCGTCATCACGTCCTTGACCTTCAAGCCCTCGTCGGTGACGAAGCGCAGGTCGCGGTTGGTGACGATGCCCACCAGCTTCCTGCCGCGCAGCACCGGCACGCCGGAGACCCGGTAGGTGCGCATCAGCTCGTTGACCTCATGGACCGTCTGTTCCTCCACCACGGTGATGGGATCGACGATCATGCCCGACTCCGACTTCTTCACCCGCTGGACCTCGCGCACCTGCTCGTCGATGGTCATGTTCTTGTGGATGATGCCGATGCCGCCTTCCCGCGCCATGGTGATGGCGGTGCGGTGCTCGGTGACCGTGTCCATGGCCGCGCTCAAGAGCGGCATGTGGAGGGTGATGGACTGGGTGAGGCGGGTGGAGAGATCCACCTCCGAGGGCAATACCTCGGACGCGCCGGGGATGAGGAGCAGGTCGTCAAAGGTAAAGGCCGGTTCGATATTCGCCAGGGTCATCGCACTCTCTCCTTGTCGGTTGCGCCGGCCGGGGGGCGAGAATGGCCCCCAAGGCGTCACGGCCGCGATAAAACTGCCATGCTACCCCATTCCACGGGTTGCGTAAAGAGTAAACGAGTTCGCTGGTGCCGGTCAATGGGGATTCTCTGCCAGGGTGCTGGCGAGGATGCCTTCGAGCAGGCCGGCGTCGCTCACCGTGAGGGCGTCGCGGCCGAGGCTGGCGAGCAGCGCCTCGTAGATGAGGCCGCCGGCCAGCAGGATCTCGCCGCGGCTCTGGTCCAGGCCGGGCAGCCGGTTGCGGCCTTGCGCGTCGAGGCGGGCCAGCCGGGCGAGCAGTTTGGCGAGCTGCGCCAGCGGCAGCAGATGGCCCTGGACCCTTGCCTCGTCGTAGGTGGTGAGGCCAAGATCGAGGGCGGCCAGGGCGGTGGCGGTGCCGCCGCTGGCGACCATCAGGGCGTGGGGCGGCAGGGGTGGGAGGGCGACGGCGGCGAGGGGTGCGGCAATGGCGGCCCGGAGCGCGGCCATGGCCGTTTCGCCCGGCGGCTGCATGGGGGGCAGGAACTCTTCGGTAAGACCGACCGCGCCGATGGCCAGGCTCGTCATCCCGCCCTCCCAGATCAGTTCGCTGCTGCCGCCGCCGACATCGGCCACCACAAGCGGGGCGTCGTGGCCCACGGCCTGACGCACCCCGGAGAGAGCCAGGGCTGCCTCCTCGTGGCCGTCGATCACCTCGACGGGCTGGCCGAGCAGCCGGGCCGCCGGGGCAAGGAACGCCTCGCGGTTGCCGGCAACCCGCAGGGCATGGGTGGCGCAGGCCCGCAGGCGGAGGGGCGGGTGCTCGCGGAGGCGTTCGCCAAAGCGGACCAGGGCGGCAAGGCCGCGGGCTATGGCGTCCGGGTGCAGGCAGCCGCTGGCGCGCAGATCCTGACCGAGGCGGACGGTGATCAGCTCCCTGGCCAGCGGCTGCCAGCTGGCGCCTCCGTGCCGGGCCGCGATGAGCAGGCGAAAGCTGTTGCTGCCCAGGTCGATGGCCGCGTGGATTACGGGCTTTGTCATTGCCTCACCTGTTGCGATTCGCTATGATGATTGTCTGGCCCGCAGGGGCGTGAGGAAAAGGGGGAAGAGGGGAAGTGGCCCGCATCGTTTCGATCAACCCGCAGAATCCGCAGGAAAGGCTCATCGTCCAGGTGGTGGAGGCGCTCCGCCGTGGCGCGGTGATCTGCTACCCCACCGACACCGTCTATGGCATCGGCTGCGACATCTTCGACCAGCAGGCGGTGAAGCGGATCTACCAGCTCAAGCAGCGCCCCCTTTCCGGCCGGCCCTTCAGCTTCATGTGTCCGAGCCTCAAGGAATTGAGCACCTATGCCCATATCTCGAACGCGGCTTATCGCATCATGAAGAAGGCCCTGCCCGGCCCCTTCACCTTTGTCTTGCCGGCGGCGAAAATCGTGCCCAAGATCATGACCACCAAGCAGAAGACCGTGGGCATCCGGGTGCCGGACCATGCGGTCTGCCTGGCGCTGCTTTCCGCCTTGGCCAACCCCATGCTCACCACCAGCGCGGCCCTCGACCCGGAGGCGCCGCCATTCACGGAGGCGTATGAGGTGGAGGAGCGTTTCGGGCGCCAGGTCGATCTGATTATCGATAGCGGGCCGCTCCTTCATTCGGCGCCCTCCACCATCGTCTCCCTGGTGGGGGAGCAGCCGGAGATCCTGCGGCAGGGCAAGGGCGACGCGAGCACCCTGCTCTGAACGCCTTTATTTCTCGGCGATCAGGGCGTCCTTCAGGGATTTGCTCATGGTGAAGTGGATGTTGTGGCGGGCCGGGATGTGCATCACCTTGCCGGTGCGGGGATTCTTGGTGGAGCGGGCCTTGCGGCGGCGCACGGCGAAGCTGCCGAAGCCGCGGATTTCGACCCGGCGGTTTTCGGCCAGGGCGCCCACAATGGCGTCGAGCATGATATCGAGCGCCTGATCGAGATCCTTCTTGAGGAAATCGGGCAACTCCTGAGCAACGGCGTTCACGAGGTCACGCTTCAGCATGGTTTCCTTCCTTCATTCCAGACGGAATTACAGCGGCGACACGGCCCATTCGTAGGCGAGGACCGGGGTCGCGAAACGGGTTTTGTTGAGCAGCGCCTGGCCGGACTCGCCGGCCAGCAGCGACAGGAGCGAAAATTCGTCTTTCTCGGGATAGATCAGCTCGGGCATCTTCCTGGTGTCGAGCCCGGCCAGTTGCGCGGCCAAAAGCACCGCGTCGTTCAGGTTGCCGAACTGGTCGATGAGTTTCAATTCCTTGGCCTGGGCGCCGGAGAAGATCCGGCCGTCGGCAATGGCCCGCACCGCCTCTTCCGGCAGCTTGCGGCTCTCCGCCACCGCCTTGACGAACTGGCTGTGGACGTCGTCGATCATCGCCTGGAGGATCACCCGCTCTTCCTCGGTAAGGGGGCGCGAGGGCGAGCCGATGTCCTTCAGGTGTCCGCTTTTCACCACCTCGCTCTTGTAGCCGATCTTGTGGAACAGCTCCTCGAGGTTGGCGAATTTCAGGATCACCCCCATGCTGCCGGTGAGCGTGCCGGGGTTGGCCACGATCCTGCCGGCGCCGAGAGCCGCATAGAGCCCGCCCGAGGCGGCCACCGACCCCATGGAGGCGACCACCGGCTTGACCGCGTTGGTGCGCTTGACCTCCTCGTAGAGTTCCTGGGAGGCGCCCACCGCCCCGCCGGGGCTGTCGATGCGCAGGACGATGGCCTTGATCTCGTCGGCCTCGCGGAACTCGGTGAGCTGGGCCAGGGTCTCGTCGGCGCTGACGATGACGCCGGTCAGCTCGATGACGCCGATACCCTCACCGTGAAAGAGCGTGCCCTTGTCCGGGCGATGGATGAGGGAGCCGACAAAAAAGGTTATCCCGCCCCAGAAAACCACCATGAGCAGCCCCAGCAGCAGGCAGCCGGTCAGGACGGGGTGTTCTTGGCGGAATAACCTTTTCGTCATGGGACAAACCAGGGGCCGGGATTACTCCTCGGCATCCTTGTTCTTCATACCCTCTTTCATCAGATCGCCGAGGGTCGAGGGGCCGGTCTTGGTCTGCTTCTGCTTGTACTCCGCATAGGCAACGCCCTCCGGTTCCTCGCTCAGCGCCTTGATGGAAAGGCCGATCTTGCGATCCTTGGCCGAGACGTTGATGACCCGGGCGGTGAGGGAATCACCCACGGTGTACATGCCCACCGGGGTCTCCACCTTCTCCTTGCTGATCTCGGAGACATGGACCAGACCCTCGATCCCTTCCTCCAGTTCGACAAAGACGCCGAACTCGGTGACGTTGGTGATCTTGCCGGTCACCTCGGTGCCGATGGCGTACTTCTTGACCGCCTCTTCCCACGGGTCCGGTTCCAGCTGCTTGACGCCCAGGGAGAAGCGCTCGTTCTCCTTGTCGATCTTCAGGACCACGGCCTGGATCGTCTCGCCCTTGTTGTACTTCTCGCCCGGGTGCTTGATGCGCTCGGTCCAGGAGAGGTCGGAGACGTGGATCAGGCCGTCGATGCCCTCCTCGATACCGATGAAGATGCCGAAGTCGGTGATGTTCTTGATCTTGCCCTCGATGATGGAGCCCACCGGGTAGTTCTCGGCCACCATGTCCCAGGGGTTGGGCTGGAGCTGCTTCATGCCCAGCGAAATGCGCTTGGCCTCGGCGTCGATGCTCAGGATCACCACCTCGACCTGCTCGCCGGGGGTGACCATCTTCGATGGATGGCGGGCCTTCTTGGACCAGGACATCTCGGAGACATGGACCAGGCCCTCGACGCCTTCCTCCAGCTCGACAAAGACGCCGTAGTCGGTGATGCTGACCACCTTGCCGGTGGCCTTGGAGCTGACCGGGTAGCGCTCCTGGATGGTGGCCCAGGGATCGTCCTTCAGTTGCTTGACGCCCAGGGAGACCTTGTCGGTCTCGCGGTCGTACTTCAATACCTTGACCTTGATCTCCTCGCCCACCTTGAACATCTTGGAGGGATGGGAGACGCGGCCCCAGGAGAGGTCGGTGATGTGGCAGAGGCCGTCCATGCCGCCCAGGTCGATGAAGATGCCGTAGTCGGTGATGTTGGTGATGGTGCCGGAGAGCACCTGGCCCTCCGCCAGGCTCGAACGCATCTCGTCGCGCAGCTTCTGGCGGTCCGCCTCGAGGATGGCGCGGCGGGAGATGACCACGTTGTTGCGGCGGCGGTTGTATTTGAGAACCTTGAAGTCGAAGGTCTTGCCGATCAGGTTGTCGAGATCCTTGACCGGACGGAGATCGATCTGGGAGTAGGGCAGGAAGGCGGGAACGCCGATATCGACCGAGAGGCCGCCCTTGACGCGGCTGTCGATGCGGCCCTGGATGGTGCCGTCCGCTTCCTGGATCCGGGCAATCTCTTCCCAGACCTTGATGCCGATGGCCCGCTCGCGGGAGAGCTTGAGGCCGCCCTCCGGCTCCCGCTTCTCGACGAACACCTCGAAGGTGTCGCCGACGTTGATCTCGATCTCGCCGGCTTCGTTCCTGAATTCGGCAATGGCGATCTCGCTTTCCGATTTGTCGCCGATGTCGATGAGGGCGTAGTCGTTGCGGATGGCTACGACCTTGCCCATCGTGACTTCGCCGACGTCGGTGACTTTGCAGCTCTGCTCGAAGAGTTCGGCAAAGCTCTGGCCACTGCCAGCTGGTGTTGTGGTTGTGCTTTTACCCATGGGACAATCCTCCTGTTTGAGAAAATGGAAAGCGCTTATATACCAGAGAGTATGCGCAAATACAACTTTTTCTTCGGGGCGGCGAGGAGGGCCTGCCGGGGGGCGCGGAGGGGGGGAGGGATCGGCGGCGCGGTCACTCCGCCTGGGGGATCGACGAATCGCAGACCACCTGATTGCCGTGCGCCTTCTTGCTCTGGTAGAGCGCCTGGTCGGCCCGGCCGATGAGGTCCGCGATGTCCTCCTCCCAGCTGCGCCCCGGATGGCGCACGAACTGGGCGAGGCCGACGGAAAGGCCGGTCTCCGGCGGGTGGTGGTCGCGGTGGTACTGGAGGATGCGCTCGGCGATGCGCGTGACCTGGTCGATGGAGGCGTAGGGGATGATGACGGCGAACTCGTCGCCGCCGTAGCGGAAGGCCCAGTCCACGTTCTCGCGGGTGCAGCGGAGCAGGCCGTGACCGATGGCCTGCAGGACCACGTCGCCGGCCTGATGGCCGAACTTGTCGTTGTAGGCCTTGAAGCCATCGACGTCGAGCAGGGCGAGAAAGACCGGATAGCCCTGGCGGTGGGCCCGGGGCACCTCCTCCTGGAGTTTGATGTCGAAGCAGCGCCGGTTGTAGAGGTCGGTGAGCACGTCGCACATGGAGAGGTGCTCCAGCTTGCGGATGAGCCGCTGCTCGCGGGCCACCCGGTTGATCTTCGCCTCCAGTTCGTCGATGTTGAAGGGCTTGGAGATGAAGTCGCTGGCCCCGGCCCTGATCACCTCGGTGTAGCTGAAGGTCTCGGTGTAGCCGGTCACCACGATGACGTCGGTGCGCGGGTAATGCTCCTTGATGTGCTTGAGGAGCGCCATGCCGTCCATGCGCGGCATGGTCATGTCGGTGACCACCATGGCGAACTCGTTGCGGGCCAGGATCTCCACCGCCTCCTGGCCGTCCCGTGCCGTGGCGCAGCGGTAGCCGAAGGAGGTGACCGAGGTCGCCAGCAGGTTGAGGATCAGCGGATCGTCGTCAACGATCAGGATCTGGCCGTGGGAGTCGAGGGGCTGTTCCTGCATGCGAGGTAGTCCTGGATGATTTGATAATGGTCAAAGGCCAGCGGCGGGAGGCGGTCGAGGGGGAAGATTCCGGCCTGCCGCGCGTCGTCGCCGGCCTTGGGCATCCCGTTGGCCGTGGCGATGAAGACGGTGGAGATCGTGTGCTGCCGCGGGTCGCGTTCCGGGGCGGAGTAGCAGCGGAACTGCCGCAGGCCTGCGAGGGCGAGCCCGGTCTCCTCGCGGGCCTCCCGTATCGCCGCGGCCTCCAGGGTCTCGCCGTAATCGACGAAGCCGCCGGGCAGGGCCCAGCCCGGCGGCGGGTTGGCGCGTTCGATGAGCACGAGGCCCCCGCCCGTCTCGATGATGATGTCCACCGTGGGCACGGGGTTGCGGTAGCGGGGCACGGCAAGGCCGCAGCAGGGGCAGAATACGTGGTCACGGGGTACCGCAGCTGCTTTGTCATCGCCCTGTCCGCATACCTGGCGTATGGCGGACAGGTCTCTTTCGCGCCTCTGCGGCGCCCCGTGACCCCCTGTCTCGGGGTTACCCCGTCCAGGATGTGCCGCGGGATCGGTTGCGTTGCAGGCCGTGGGCTGAGGGTCCGTCATGGCGTCGCGCTCCGGTCGTCCTCGTCTTCCCGTGGCAGGCAGAGGGCGCGGATGGCCAGCCAGTTGTCCACCTCGGGCAGCCGGTGGCGCCCTTGGTTCCAGGGCTGGCGGAAGACGATGGGGTTGAGTCCCTCCTCCTCGAGCATCAGGCAGGTCTGGGCGCGGTCGTCGATAAAGTGGCTGAGCCCCATTTCCTTGATGTGGCGGGTCTTGTCGTCGTGTTCGCCGGTGGCGATGAGACGGATCCGCGGCGCGGTCTCCTCGCCGAGCATGACCCGGAGCCATTCGGCGATCGGCTCGGCCAGCGGCCTGGCGGTGACGAAGGTGAGCGGCGCGTGGCGGGCGAAGTCCCGCAGAACCGGGCCGGCATGGGGCATGAGCTTGAGCCCGTTGCCCAGGGGATCTTCCAGCAGGCGCCGGAAGATGCCCTCCACCACCGCCGGGTCCATGTCGAGGCACTCCTCCACCTGGAAGGCGGTGATCTGCTCGGGATGGACCGTGATACCGTGCTCCTCGCGGGCGATGCGGATAAAGGCCTCCATGGTGTCGGCCACCACGCCGTCGATGTCGAAGCCGATCCGGCCGGGATGGATGGGGAGGAGGGAGGGGCCGGGCAGGGGCATTTCGCCCGTCCGAAGGGGCCGCGTTGTCGGCAACCGGCCCGCGTCCTCCTGTTTCCCTGCCGAAGCGACGTTTTTTATTGCCATTTTCGCCATGATCGTCTATGCAACCAGACCGTCTCCCGTTGCCAACGCCCTTTTGTTACCTTTACCATAAAAAATAACCATCGGCGCGGGGCAGGGCAAAAAAAGTTTTCCCGCTGCCGCCGCGGAGTGGCGATCGGCAGCTTCGCTTGACAAAATGAGGCAAACACAGCATAGTGCGCTGTGCATTTTTCCGGAGAGGAGTACTATTGACACGATGAAACTGCCGCCGCTTACCATTGGCCGCTTTACGGCCCCGGTTCCCCTGGTTCAGGGAGGGATGTCGATCCGCGTCTCCACCGCGGCCCTGGCCGCTCCGGTCGCCGAGTGCGGCGGCATCGGCACCATCGGCGGTTCCGCCATTCCGGTGGAGGAGCTGCAGGCCGATATCCGCAAGGCCAAGGCCGCCACCAAGGGCATCATCGCGGTGAACATCATGTTCGCCATGAAGAATTTCTATAACCTGGTGATGGGCTCCATCGAGGCCGGGGTGGACATGATCGTCACCGGCGCCGGTTTTTCCCGCGACATCTTCAAGATCGGCGAGGAGACCAACACCCCCATCGTCTCCATCGTCTCCTCCCCCGCCTTTGCCAAGCTGGCCGAAAAACTGGGCGCCGCCGCCATCATCGTCGAGGCCAAGGAGGCCGGGGGCCATCTCGGCACCGACGTGGCCCTGCGCGACCTCTTCCCCGAGGTGCGCAAGGTGGTGAAGAAGGTACCCCTCATCGCCGCCGGCGGGATCACCAACGGCTTCGAGATGGCGGAGATGATGGACAAGTACGGCGCCGACGGCGTGCAGATCGCCACCCGTTTCGTCCTCACCAGGGAATGCCCGGTGGCCGACGCCTTCAAGCAGGCGATGCTTTCCGCCACCAGGGAGGACGTGGTCCTGGTCAAGTCGCCGGTGGGGTTGCCGGGCCGCGCGCTCCGCACCCCGTTCGTCGAGAAGATGGCGCAGCAGGTCAGCGTCAAGGCCAAGGAGTGCAAGTACAAGTGTCTCAAGAAGTGCGACTACTTCTACTGCATCAGCGAGCGGCTGCGGGCTGCCTGCGAGGGCAACGTCGAGGACGGTCTTTTCTTCACCGGCGAGAATGTCTGGAAGATGAAGGAGATCCTCACCGTGCGCGAGGTCTTCGACCAGTTCGTCACCCAGGCCGAGTCGGTCTACAAGGAGCCTGCCGCCGCCTATTGATTTCTTGAACACCCCTTCGGCGCGGCGCTATCCCGGCGCAGGAGCATGACCACCCCAACACAGCCAGAACCCAGGATCATCCCCCGGTCCGAACATCCGATTTCCCGAGCGAACATCGACCGCGAGGCGCTGAAGGTCATGTACCGGCTGCGCGATGCGGGCTTTCGCGCGTATCTCGTCGGCGGCGGCGTCCGCGACCTCATGCTCGGCCGCATCCCGAAGGACTTCGACATCAGCACCGACGCCCATCCGGGCGAACTCCGCAAGCTCTTCCGCAACAGCCGCATCATCGGCAAGCGCTTCCGCCTGGTGCAGGTTTTCTACCACGGCGGCAAGATCATCGAGGTCTCCACCTTCCGCTGCCGCAGCGAGTACGAGGAAAACGGCGGCGACGAGGTGCTGGCCCAGAACAACACCTTCGGTTCCCCGGCCGAGGACGCCTTTCGCCGCGATCTCACCATCAACGCCCTCTTTTACGAGATCGAGAATTTCACGGTCATCGACTTCACCGGCGGCGTGCGGGATCTCGAAGACCGCATCGTCCGCATGGTCGGGGATCCGGAGCGCCGCATCATCCACGATCCGGTGCGGATGATGCGGGCGATCCGCCACGCCGCCCGCCAGGGTTTTGCGGTGGAGCCGGCCACCTGGGCGGCGATCCGCGCCAACGTGGACAAGCTCGCCCTCTGCCCGGTCTCCCGCATCCGCGACGAATTCATGAAGGATCTGAAGAGCGGTGCCCTTGCCGAATGGGCGAAGCTGGCACTCGCCTCCACCATCTTCTTCGCCGTCTTTCCCTGTTACGAACAACTGGTGCCGGGAGGCGAGGATGCGAGCTTCTACGACGCGGCCGAGCAGCAGGACAACGCGACCCTCGCCCTGCTCTTCCGCATCCTGCGCCTCATCGACCGTTTCTGCCAGGAGGGCAAAGCCCTGGCCGACGAGATGCTCTTTGCCCTGCTCCTCTTGCCGTGGGCCATGGCGGAATTCGATCTGCTCAGCCACAGCAGCCAGAAGGGCGGTGAAGGCTTCCGCTTCACCCGCCGGCTGCGCGAGGCGCTCGACGCCAACCTCGAACACCTCGGGATCAAGAGGGCCAGCAAGGAGGAGATCACCCTGCTCCTCGCCAACCTGCCGCTTTTTGCCCTCCACGTCGCCGACAAGGAATGGCCGCGCTGGCTTGCCAGGAAGAGCTATTTCCAGCGGGGGCTGACCTTCCACGACCTCTATCAGGCAGCCGCGGCCGGTACCCCGCTGCCGGAGATCGCGGCGCCCGAAGAGGTCGCGCCCGCGCGGCCGAAGAGGCGACGCAGCGGCGGCGGTCGTCGCCGTGGCCCCCGCACCGCCGCCTTTGCCGCCACCAAGGGCGGCATCTTCGGCCTCAAGAAATAGCAGCCCGGTGCAAAACGGGCTGTTGGCGCCACAGAGATGTGGTGCCGAATTTTGCCGGCCCGAAAGGGCCAGGAAATTCGCGAGGTTGGCCAAAGCGCCTTTGGCCA